>CAZMLD010000215.1:0-4313 GCA_964566975.1 uncultured Thiotrichaceae bacterium
ACTAGTTTGACCGATAGTTTGTGCTAAAAGCAGCACGCTATTTGCGCCGATCTGGTCTTGTTTTTTTATCGAATAGCCCCAATTCTCGTGCAATAGCTGCTACGTGTTGTTATCATACGCAGTTTTTTTTACTGTGCTTAAGTTACAGAGGTGTGCATGTTCAATTTGGGTTGCCAAGATCGCACATGTTTTAAAACTGAAATTCTGTCTGGTTTAACCGTGGCACTGGCTCTGGTGCCAGAGGCCGTTGCGTTTGCTTTTGTCGCCGGTGTAGAGCCGCTGGTTGGTTTGTACGCGGCTTTTATGGTGGGTTTGCTGGCGGCTATTTTTGGTGGTCGTCCAGGCATGATCTCAGGCGCTACTGGTGCCATGGCAGTGGTAATGGTTGCGCTGGTGGCACAGCACGGGGTTGAATATCTGTTTGCTGCGGTGGTATTAACGGGCGTTATTCAAATTACGGCGGGTATTTTTCGCCTTGGGAAATATATTCGTATTGTGCCGTACCCAGTGATGTTAGGTTTTGTTAATGGCCTCGCCATTGTGATTTTTCTGGCTCAAATACCGCATTTTCAGAACCCCAGTACGAGTGAGTGGCTGGCAGGGCAGGATTTGCTCACTTTTGGTGGGCTTCTGCTGCTGACCTTAGCCATTATTTATTTGTTACCAAAATTAACCACGGCTTTTCCGGCAGCGCTGGCAGCAATCGTGGTGGTTTCACTGCTGGTTATTGGCCTAGATGTGAATACGGGTACAGTCGGTGACCTTGCTTCTATCGAAGGTGGTCTGCCAACATTTCATATTCCACAAGTGCCGCTGAATATGGAAACCTTACAAATTATTCTGCCTTATGCGCTGATTCTGGCGGCAGTGGGTTTGATTGAATCTTTATTAACCATGAGCCTGATTGATGATGTGACGGGTACGCGTGGTCGTGGTAATCGTGAGTGTGTTGGTCAGGGCATTGCCAATTCAGTGACGGGTATGTTTGGTGGCATGGGGGGCTGTGCGATGATCGGGCAGAGCATGATAAACGTCAACTCTGGTGGTCGGCAGCGTTTATCTGGTATTGCAGCAGCACTATTTCTGCTCATGTTTATTTTGTTTGCTTCCGGCCTGATTGAACTCATTCCCATGGCAGCACTGGTTGGGGTCATGTTTGTGGTTGTATTTGCCACCTTTGAATGGTCCAGTTTTCGTATAATTGGAAAAATACCGAAAAAAGATGCCTTTGTTTTGATTCTGGTTTCCAGTGTGACGGTATTGGCTGATCTGGCGATTGCTGTTATGGTTGGCGTTATCGTTTCGGCACTGTTTTTTGCCTGGGAACATGCCCGCCATATCAATGTAAAAAGTTATGATGATGACAACGGCACCAGAGTCTATGAATTAAATGGTCCTTTGTTTTTTGGTTCGGTGAAAAATTTTCTTGAACTGTTTTCTCCGGCGGATGACCCAGATGAAGTCATTATTGAGTTCCAGAACTCACGGGTAGCAGACCATTCGGCGATTGAAGCCATTGACAACCTTGCTGAAAAATATATTAAGGCAGGCAAGAAATTACACTTGCGGCATCTTAGCCCAGAGTGTGCAGAATTATTGACCAAAGCAGGTGACCTGGTCGAAGTGAATGTGATGGAAGACCCAACTTATCATGTAGCTGATGACAAGTTGTCCTAATATTTTTGGCGTAGCTAAGCAAAGGTAAGGCAAGGAGAATAACCTTGAGTAAATAACGGCTGTTCAGGGTTCGACCCTCAGTCATACCTAGTACCAATACAGAAAAGTGAATTTAAGATAATGAGTAAACCGACAGACAAAGAACAAACAATCAAAAAACCAGGGGGTATTTCTCGGGCTAAAATTATTGGCGCAATACTATTTACTGCACTGGCGGTGTTTTTATCAACGGTGGTACCCACCATTGAAATTGCCTGGGTCAGTGCGATTTTAATGTTGACCATTTATCTTTTTGCTTTTGAAGTGGTTGATGTTGATGTGGCAGCTATTTCTATCATGGTGCTGCTCGGGCTATCGACATTATTTGCTCCGCTTATGGGGCTTAATCAGGGGCTGGTGGACAATAATCAGCTATTTGATGGTTTTGGTTCCAATGCGGTAATGTCCATTATTGCGGTGATGATTATTGGTGCGGGTCTCGACCGCACGGGCATCATGAGCAAACTGGCTGCTTTTATTTTGAAAGTGGGTGGTACCACCGAAAAGCGAATCGTGCCCATTATTTCAGTGGCGGTGGGTTCAATTTCATCCTTTATGCAGAATGTGGGTGCGGCGGCTTTATTTCTGCCAGTGGTCGCGAGAATATCCGCGCGTTCCGGCCTGCCTATGTCTCGTTTACTTATGCCGATGGGTTTCACCGCCATTCTTGGTGGTACCATGACCATGGTAGGTTCAAGCCCATTGATTTTACTTAACGACTTAATACTCACCTCCAATCAGGCGCTACCTGTTGAGCAACAGATGGACACTTGGAGTTTGTTTTCAGTGACACCAATCGGTGCCGCCTTAATCGTGACGGGTATCCTTTACTTTGTTTTTGCTGGGCGCTATGTGCTGCCAAAAACGAAAAGTGAAAGCAGTACCATTGGCTCTGACTCCATGGCTTATTTTCACGACGTTTATGGCGTGAACTACACCGTTAAGGAGCTTGAGGTGCTTGATGGTAGCGAATTGATCGGGATGGAGCTGGATGCTGTCGAAACGGCTTACCGAGTACGCATTATTGCCATTAAATTCTCTAGTGAAGAAGTACGATTTGGTCCTGGCAGTATGGCAAGGGACACGCAGGTTCAGGCTGGTATGGTATTGGGCGTGGTTGCCGACCCAGAAGATCTTGCCAATTTTATAGAAAAATATACCCTAAAGAAACGCAAACAGCTACGCAGCTTTGCCGAATCGCTGTCAGCGATTAAATCAGGTATCGCGGAAGTGGTTATTCCACCTGGCTCTAGTCTGATCGGTAAAAGTGCGCGTGATGTGTGGATGCGAAAAGTTTATGGGCTGGCCTTAATTGGTCTGCATCGAAATGGCGAGACCCAACGAGAAGGCGATAACATCCGTAATGTCGCCTTTCAGGCAGGTGACACGCTGGTGGTTCACACCGCATGGAACGCACTGGAACGCATCGAAAAAAACAGCGATTTTGTTGTCGTCACCACCGAATATCCGCGCGAAGAAAAAGTCCGTCCACACAAAATTTTGCCAGCCAGCATTTGCTTTGGCACGGCATTGTTTATGGTACTGTTTACCGACATCAAACTCTCTATTGCACTGCTGACAGGCGCGATTGGTATGATTTTGTTTGGTGTATTAAAAATAGAAGAAGCCTATAAAGCAGTAAGCTGGAAGACTGTATTTCTGCTGGCATCGCTGATACCGCTAGGCATAGCGGTGGAGACCACAGGCACCGCAAAATGGATTGCCGACCAGCTCTTGCTTGTGGTGGGTGACATGCCCATCTGGGTAATCCAGGCTGCGATAGCGGTACTGGCGACTTTCTTTACCCTGGTCATGTCCAATGTCGGCGCAACCGTGTTACTAGTGCCGCTGGCGGTTAATATTGCCATTGGTGTCGGTGCTAGCCCAGCAGTTTTTGCCCTCACCGTAGCACTGGCTACCTCCAACTCATTTATTATTCCAACACACCAGGTTAATGCGTTGATTATGGGGCCTGGCGGTTATCGAGTAGTCGACTTTATGAAAGCTGGCGGCATCATGACGATACTATTTTTAGTGGTGATGTTAGGAATGATGAATTTGATTTTCTAATCAATGAGTTTACGTTTTTATTCTAGATTATCTTTGCTATCACGTTAACGACTAGCTGCTCAGAGTGCTGTTCTGTAAACGATGACACGCTGTGAATGCAGTTCTGATGCTGTGACCTTATGGCATACGTGCATTAGTGAGCATAATTAAGTCGTTTATTCAGTTTTAGAGACGGTGAAAGTATTCTTAGGCGAAAGGAAAATGAGGAGAAACCTGGGAAGGTTCAACTGTTCTAATGAATTTCACGAATACTTTCATCATCTTTTTAGCAAGGCTTTTGAATTCAAGTTTTGCCATCTGGAGCACGCAGTTAATGGCGCAGCGGGGATAAATTACATTTTCCGGCAGAATGTCGCTCCATCCTTAGGGTCGTAAAACAGTGCGTCTATGCGGATGACCAATTGATTTTTTATGGTCACTCCCACCGTGGAGCTGTCAACCACAGCACATACTCAGAGTAGTTAGTCCTAGAATCAGTTGAAGTATGCTGCCTCGGAGGCCATCATGCTTGGTGCTATACGCCCGTG
>CAZMLD010000216.1:0-4281 GCA_964566975.1 uncultured Thiotrichaceae bacterium
CAGCAAGTTAAACAGTAATATTCGTCATTCCTGCATGTTTTTAGCAGGAATCTAGTTGGTAGCGCATGGATTCCCGCTAAAATACTGCGGGAATGACGGCGACCGCCACTGGTTATTGAGAAGCTACTCCGCAGTAGGTTCAACTGATTTTTTTAGGTTTAACTTCCATACACGTGCATCTATATGAATAAACATACGATCAAGACTGTTTTTTTTGTATTTTTCAGCTTTTTTTCCACCCAGTGTTTTTCGCAAAGCACAGCCGATTTAACCACTCCTCAGGCAGCTATCGCCAGTGCCCATCCATTAGCCACACAGGCTGGTATCGATATTTTAGCTCAGGGCGGCAATGCCTTTGACGCAGCCATTGCGGTGACAGCCACGCTGGCGGTGGTTGAACCTTACTCCTCAGGGCTAGGTGGTGGCGGTTTTTATTTGTTGTATCAGGCTAAGACTAAGCGCTACGTTATGCTGGATGCACGTGAAACAGCACCACTGCAAGCGCATCGAGATATGTACCTCGATAAATCAGGGCAGGTGGTTCCCAGCCTTTCTCTTAATGGTGCATTAGCGGCAGGCATTCCGGGCATTCCTGCCGCCCTGGTTCACTTGGCTGAGAAATATGGGCAGTTGCCTTTGTCAAAGTCACTGGCTGCGGCAACGTCTTATGCCAAGCTAGGTTTTCCTGTTGATGAATATTATCGACGCATGGCAGGGTTTCGCTTAGCTGTTTTGCAGGAGAATACGGCTGCCAGCGAGATTTTTTTACAGAAAAACGCAGTGCCTGAGCTGGGTTATAAAATTGTACAGAAAGATCTGGCGAACACCTTGCAGTTAATCGCAGATTCAGGCTTTTCGGGTTTTTATGAAAATGAACTGGCTCGCAAGATGGTGGAGGATGTGCGAAAACATGGCGGCATCTGGACCATGGACGATTTGGCCTCGTATAAAATAATAGAACGTGTGCCGGATGTTGTGGTGTATAAAGGCATGACGCTCACCGCTGCATCATTGCCATCTTCTGGTGGTCTGGTGTTATCCGTTATTTTGCGAATTCTTGCCCAGTTCGATATAGAAAGCATGGATGAAGCGCAACGTATTCATCACATTGTTGAAGCCATGCGCCTCGCTTATCATGATCGTGCACGGTATATGGGTGACCCTGATTTTGTTGACGTGCCTGTGGATTACCTGCTTTCAGATGCACGCATTAAACGCCTGGCAGCAAGCATTAATCGTTATCAGGCAACGCCGAGTGCTTCACTTAAGGGCGTGATACAACCTTCTGGTAAGGGAGAAGACACCACACATTTTTCTATTATTGATAAGCAGGGCAACAAAGTCGCTGCGACTCTATCCATTAACTTCCCGTTTGGTGCCTGCTTTGTCGCACAGGGCACAGGTATTTTACTCAATAATGAAATGGACGACTTTGTATCTAAACCAGGGGTACCTAATGTTTACGGGCTGGTGGGCTCTAATGCTAATGCTATCGCGCCAGGCAAACGCATGTTATCCAGCATGACACCGAGCATTATCGAAACACAAGACCGTATGGCGATTATGGGCACACCGGGCGGCAGTCGTATTATCACCATGGTATTGCTTGGTCTTCTTGATTTTTATGAGGATAAAACCGCAGAGGAAATAGTCAATGCCGGACGCTTCCATCACCAGTATCTGCCAGATAAAATTTTTTATGAGCCTGGTGTTTTTGATGAATCATTAGTCAAGGCATTGCAAAAAATAGGTCACAATCTCCATGAGATGGATCGTGTCTATGGCAATATGCAAATCATCGTGTTAGATAAAAAAAGTGGGGAAATACAGGCAGCTTCTGATGGCAGGGGGGTTGGGGCAGCCAAAGTTTTACACTAAAGAGCGCTCTGGTGAATGCGTGGAGATGTTGCTCAATCTCCATTTTTTTCTCCAGAACAGGTGATGATGCCCTGAAATCAATTGCCTTTCAGGTGTTTTTTAATGGTGTCTTTAAGCGTGTTCAGATCGACCGGCTTGGTTATGTACTCATTTATGCCAGCTTTTAAACACTGTGCTTTTCTTGCAGGGAAGGCATCAGCGGTCAAGGCAATGATAGGTAGTTTATTATCGCCTCTTTGGCGAATGGTTTTAGCCAGTTTGTAACCATCAATAATAGGCATGTTGCAGTCGGTTAATAATAACTGATAGTGATGGTTAAGCAATTTTTCCAGTGCTTCCTGGCCATTTTTAACCAGGTCAGCCTCATAGCCTAATACTTTAAGCTGATTAAGAATGAGTGTCTGGTTGGTCTGATTATCTTCAGCCACCAGTATTTTACAACGTAATGGTTTTTCTGGGTTTACTTCGGTTGTTATCTCTCTGGGCTTGTCGTCGCCAGTGTTTGAAATGGTATTCGTTGTATTAAGCCCGCCTGTCAGTTTTATACAGAACTCACTACCCCTGTCTACTTCACTGGTAACACAAATGTTGCCATTCATTTTTTTTACAAGTTGTTTGCTGATAGACAGGCCAATACCAGTGCCTTCAATGTTATCGGTGCCGCTTAACCGATTGAAAGCCTGAAAAACACGGGGTAGCATTTTTTCTGAAATGCCCTTTCCTGTGTCCGCAACACAAATTTGAACAATGTTTTGATCGAGTAGTTTGGCAGTAACGTTAACTGATCCGTTGGTGACATTGTATTTTATCGCGTTGCTTAACAGGTTTAACATCACTTGTTTTAAACGTGTGTGATCAGCGATGACATAGCTATTGGCTTCAGCAGAAAAATTCAGTTGGAGCTTGCTCTGCTCCGCCAGAGGTAAAACCATGGCATGACACTCTACGAAGATGTCATGCAGGTTAACCTGTTCCATCGAAAGCTGAATATGGCCTTTTTCAATACGAGCAAGATCCAGAATCTGGTTGACTAGCACAAGCAACAAACTGCCTGCTTTGCCAATTTCACCGATATGTGACTGCTGTTTTTTGGATAAATCTTTTTCGTATTTTAATAATTGGGTAAAGCCTAAAATAGCATTGAGAGGTGTCCTTAATTCATGGGACATGATGGAAAGAAAATCTGACTTTTTGCGGTTGGCCTGTTCAGCTTCCTCCTTGGCTTTTATGGTGAGCATCTCGCTGTGTTTCTTTTCCGTAATATCGAGTGCCATGGCAGCGATGCCAACAATATTATGCTGGTTGTCTGTTAGTGGGGTGATGAACCACTCACAAAATATAGGCAATCCTTTCTGTGTTTTATTTTCAATAACAGTGCCGACAACGGCTTCATGGTTCAGCAGTCGTTGCCATAGTTTTTCAGCATCCGCTGAGCTCTCTCGCGGTAGAATTAAGCGCAGGATATTCTCGCCCAGTGCTACGCTTCTGCTATAGCCAAAAATATTTTCAGCAGCAGCATTCCATTCGGAAATGTTGAGGTCAATGTCAAATTCAATAATGGCTAGCGGTGTGTTCTGTAAATGCAGTGCCTGTTTTTGATGCATTAATTCCATTGCGCGCTCACGGTTATCGGCCTCAATTCGTAATCGAATATTTTTTTGTGTGTTGTTAAAAATTCGTTTTCCGGCGAAGAGTGAAAAGATGATAAAGACAAACAGGACAAAAGAAGTAGCGTTTGAAAAGCTGTCGGCTTCGCTAATAAGCTTCAGAATTAATAAAAAACTGGAGGGAAGTAGAAATAGAACCAGGGTTTCCCAGCGATAGAATAGGGTCGACAACGACCCGGCAATAATGCCAACCTGACAGATAATAATAAAAGAGAGGTATTCAACATTATGAGAGTAACCTAACCACGGTAGCAAGCCCCAGCTTAAACCGGCTATGCCAGTGCCGATGAAAAAACGTGTGCGCCAGGCTGTTTTTTGTTGCTGATGTTTGTCACAGATGGCGAAACGGTAACTTTCTATGCTTCTTGCCAGCAGAACAGTGAGCATGAGAGCGAGCCATATGACCAGATTTTGTACAGAAATAACCTGGTTGTATAACACGCCAAAGATGATGAGTACGATAACAAATGAGGCAGTATAGGAGAACGGTGTGCCGCCGTACAGCAGTCGCATTTCTTCAAGGCGAACTTGTTGCTCAAGCTGGTTGTTAGTGTGAGAGCGAGGTGAGTCCAAGGTCAATTATCATCCGTTGTGCTGGCACTGATTTATAAGGTTACATGCCTCTGCATTTAACTCAGCACAGCACCGTGGTTAGGACGTAGGTTGTTGATTTTTTAGGAATCTGTAGCATGGATGCGACAGTAGAGCGTACATGGATGTATTCACAGCGACCTGA
>CAZMLD010000217.1:0-4267 GCA_964566975.1 uncultured Thiotrichaceae bacterium
AAACCCGTGCATTTCTAAACAGCCGCATCCACGGTGCATCTTCGCGCCAGTCATCGGGGTGCCAGGAATGTTGCACGGTTCTAAATACTCGCTCAGGGTGTGGCATCATAATGGTTACTCGCCCATCATCACTACAAAAACCGGTTAGGCCATCTGCTGAACCATTGGGGTTAAGCGGATAAACCTCGGTCGCCTGTGACTGATGGTCAACATAACGCATGATGGATTTCACCTGTTGACGCTGCTCGATGGACTGATATTCTGCTCTGCCCTCACCATGAGCAACCGCAATCGGCATCACAGAACCCGCCATGCCCTGTAACAGTATGGATGGTGATTCCATGACTTCAACTAGGCTAAAACGCCCTTCAAATTGCTCGACGTTATTTTTGACAAAATGTGGCCAATGTTGCGCCCCTGGTATCAATGATTTTATATTTGCCATCATCTGGCAACCGTTACACACGCCCAAGCTAAAGGTATCATCACGGCTAAACCAGGCGGAAAACACATCACGCGCACGGGCATTAAATAAAATGGATTTTGCCCAGCCTTCGCCTGCACCTAAAACATCACCGTATGAAAAACCGCCACAGGCGGCTAGCCCTTTAAAATCTTGCAGGTCAACATTGCCATTTAGAATGTCACTCATGTGAACATCAATGCTGTTAAAACCGGCACGGTCAAAGGCAGCAGCCATTTCCATCTGACCATTCACGCCCTGCTCACGTAATATCGCAACTTTGGGTTTACTGCCTGTTACGATGTTAAGGTGATTAAATCGTGCAGCCACGTCTTCATTGATATCAAAGCTCAGGTTCACGTTTAAGCCTTCATCAGTTTGTGTGATGGCATCGAATTCCTGCTGCGCGCATTCTGGATTATCACGTAATCGCTGCATGTGGTAACTGGTTTCACTCCACGCCTGTTGCAGCGTTTCACGTGCCTCCAGAAATACCGCGACACCCTTATTACTGATACTGATTTGATCGTGTTCCTGATCAGCTTCCTGGTCATGCTCATTGATGCTTCCAATTCGGTGTAAACAGGCAAATAAACCTGCCGCTGAAAATGCCTTTTTAACATATTCAAAATCATCATCACGAATCTGTAACACACCGCCGATTTCTTCATTAAACAACACCGACATTGCATCACTGCTGCCATCAATCAGCATTGAATCCAGTTCAATCGTTAAACCACAATGCCCAGCAAACGCCATTTCACACAGGCAGGCAAACAGACCGCCATCAGAGCGATCATGCCAACTAATAATTTTTTCATCGCTGTTTAATTGCTGAAAAACATCGAACAGCGCTTTTAGCTGTAAGGCATCATCCACATCCGGTGGCACGTCGCCTATTTGTTTACAGGTTTGAGCCAGCGCAGAGCCAGCTAAACGATTTTTGCCAAAGCCAAGGTCAATGAGTAATAAGCGGGTATTTTCTATGTCGCTGCGAATTTGCGGGGTTAAGGTTTTACGCACATCGGTAACGGGCGTAAAAGCGGTAATAATTAATGACAGAGGTGCCGTCACCGATTTATCAATAACGCCACTATCTGTGGTTTCAGACCACACTGTTTTCATCGACATGGAGTCTTTACCCACTGGAATAGTCAGCCCCAGCTGTGGGCATATTTCCAAGCCAACGGTTTTTACCGTGTCGTATAAAATCGCATCTTCGCCTGGGTGTCCTGCGGGCGCCATCCAATTAGCGGAAAGTTTTATATCCGATAATTTTTCGATTGATGCCGCCATGATATTGGTGATGGCTTCGGCAATCGCCATACGTGCCGAAGCCGGCCCATCTAACAGCGCAACAGGCGCACGTTCCCCTATCGCCATGGCTTCACCACAATACCCTTCATAGGACGATGTGGTGACCGCAACATCCGCCACCGGCACCTGCCACGGCCCGACCATCTGGTCACGTGTAACCATGCCAGTTACCGTACGATCGCCAATGGTAATTAAAAATGTTTTACTGGCAACGCTAGGCAAACGTAATACGTTAAAAGCGGCTTCAGTAATGTTTATTGCATCGGTATCTAACGCAGCATGTGCCACGCTAAGGCGTTGTACATCACGATTCATTTTAGGCGGTTTGCCTAACAATACATCCAGCGGCATATCCACTGGATAATTTTCAAAGTGTGCGTCATGCAGTTTTAACGTTTGCGCTGCCGTGGTTTCACCTAAAATGGCATAAGGGCAACGCTCACGCTGACACAGTTTTTTGAAATCTTCAATACGTTGCGGTTCAACCGCAAGCACATAACGCTCCTGTGATTCATTGCACCAAATTTGCATCGGTGTCATGCTTGGCTCGTCATTATGCACTTCACGCAATTCAAACTCTGCGCCACGACCACCGTCATAAACCAGTTCTGGCAAGGCATTAGACAGACCACCAGCACCGACATCATGAATAGATAAAATCGGGTTATCTTGCTGTGACCAGCAGCCATCAATCACTTCTTGGCAACGTCTTTCCATTTCAGGATTACCACGTTGCACCGAAGCAAAATCAAGCTCTTCGGCGCTGCTACCACTGTCCATGGATGAGGCGGCACTGCCACCGAGGCCAATTAACATCGCCGGCCCGCCCAGCACCACAATCGGCGTACCAACTGGGAGTTGACGTTTTTCTACATGCTGTTCACGGATGTTGCCATAACCACCCGCGAGCATGATGGGTTTGTGATAACCACGAACTTCTCGTTGCGGCTGCCCATCTGCCGTGATACCTGCGACCTGTTCTTCAAAAGTACGAAAATAGCCACAAATGTTAGGTCGACCAAATTCGTTATTAAATGCCGCCGAGCCGATAGGGCCTTCCAGCATAATATCCAGTGCCGACACAATACGTTCAGGTTTACCGTAATCAGTTTCCCAAGATTGTAGATTCTGCGGGATTTTTAAGTTGGAAACCGAAAAACCACTCAAACCCACTTTTGGCTTAGAACCACGCCCCGTTGCACCTTCATCTCGAATTTCTCCCCCCGCGCCAGTAGCTGCGCCTGCAAACGGCGAAATAGCCGTGGGATGATTATGTGTTTCCACTTTCATTAAAATGGCGATATGTTCATCACTATAAGTGTATTGCTGGCTGTCACTGTCGACGATAAAACGTTTGGCTTTATGCGAAGCGATGACCGAAGAATTGTCACTATAGGCACTCAATACATCTTCTGAGTGCGACTCATAAGTATGACGAATCATATTAAATAGCGATCTGTCCTGCTTTTTCCCATCAATTGTCCAGTCAGCATTAAAGATTTTATGACGACAATGTTCAGAATTTGCCTGGGCAAACATCATCAGTTCGGCATCAACCGGATTGCGATTTATTGTAGTGAAATGTGCAAATAAATAATCGACCTCATCATCGGACAGCGCCAGCCCCAACTGTTTATTGGCGAGCGTTAACGCTGCTTTACCCGATTTAAGAATGTCCACTGACTCGCCAGGCGCAGGCGTATGGTGACCAAACAAACAACGCGCAGCATCATAGTCAGCAAGTACCATTTCGACCATTCGATCATGCAGACAATCAGCGATGCGCTGCTGACTGCTTGCATCACCTTGCACAGCCTGAACATGGTAAGCAATACCACGCTCAATACGATTAACAGCCTGTAAGCCGCAATTGTGAGCAATGTCTGTCGCCCGAGAAGACCAGGGAGAAATCGTTCCCGCACGCGGCACTACCAGAAACAACTCACCCTTGGTAGAGACCTGAGCCAAGTTTGGCCCATAACGTAGCAGTTTTTCCAGTGTCGCTATTTCTTCCTGGTTGAGCGTCTGCTCGGCATCAACAAAGTGCACAAAATGCGCCGTAAGCTGACTGACTTCTGGCAGAATCAACTGCACTTGTTTGAGTAACTTTTCTTGGCGAAAAGTTGAAAGTGCGGGAGAACCAATGAATGTCTGCATTTTTAAGTCTGACGGTTAAGAGTTTTGATTATCTATGGCGCACAGGACTGCTGAAAGCACCACCTGTACTGACCAAATTTTAAGGCTGAATAATACGCTGAATTGCTCGACAAGTCGCGTTTAAAGTATGGCATAGTGGCTAGTCTTGCCTCGTGTCCTGTCGATTAAAATCTCACGAGACAGAGCGTGATTAATGACAATGCGCTGGTGGTCAACAATGGCATTTTTAAAAGCCGCTGGGGTTCACTCCATCCCATTGCCATTAAGTCTTGGCGTAATAAATGGCATAACCTCTTCGTGTACTTCAAACAACCAGAAGACATGCGCCGA
>CAZMLD010000218.1:0-4255 GCA_964566975.1 uncultured Thiotrichaceae bacterium
CCAATCTTCAGGGCTTACTATGCCACTGAGCTGCCATTCTTCGGGGTGATTATAGTGCTGCTTTGATGATATCAGTGATGGCATCAATGGTTTCGTTTTCTAGTTCGGGATAAACCGGCAAGGAGAAGCAGTTTCTGGCTACAGAGTCTGTTACGGCTAGCGTGAGGTGTTGATAATCTTTTATGTACACATCCTGTCGGTGCAGAGGAATAGGATAATACACCGCACAGGCAATGCCATTGTCTTGCAAGTTTTTCATAATATGGTCACGATTTTCAGCCAGCAAAGTGTATTGATGGTAGACGTGTAGACCCGTTTTGTCTTCAAACGGAGGCCGAATGCCGGTGTCTTTGAGCGCATTAGAATAACGCTGTGCAACGCGGCGGCGGCTGGCATTGTAGTCGTCAATGTGCTTGAGCTTAATGCGTAATACCACAGCTTGGAGTTCGTCCAGACGGCTGTTATAACCGATAACATTGTGATGATAGCGTTCGCGACTGCCATGGTTGCGTAAGACTTTTAGCTCATCGGCGTACTTTGCATCGTTGGTGCTAATCAAGCCGCCATCTCCAAAACAGCCGAGGTTTTTACTGGGGAAAAAACTGAATGCGCCAAAGGCAGCGAAACTGCCCGTCATTTTATTGTCGATATGTGCGCCGAAAGACTGCGCGCAATCTTCTACCACCAATAAACCCTTGTCCTCACACAACTGGATTAATGCTGGCATGTTGACCGGCTGACCAAACAGATGCACGGGAATGACGGCTCGGGTTTTACTGGTGATTGCCTGTGCCACCTGATCGAGGTCTATGTTGAAGGTGTTGGGGTCGATATCGACAAATACCGGTATCGCGCCGACATAGGAAATGGCTTCGGCAGTGGCAATAAAGGTAAAAGCGGTGGTAATCACTTCATCACCTTCGCCGATACCGGCAGCAACCAGCGCCAGGTGCAGGGCATCGGTGCCTGAGGCAACACTTACCGCATGGTTAACGCCAAGATAGTCGGCGGCTTCCTGTTCAAATGCCTGTACATTGGGCCCGAGGATAAATTGTGTGGCAGACAGGGCAGCGATTATTGCTGGGTCTATTTCGTCTTTCAGCGAAAGATATTGCGCTTTGAGGTCAACCATTGGCGTGTTCATCATTGTTCCTTATTCTTGTTTGAGTAGCGCAGAAATGCGGATGGCGGCATCCAGTGCGCGGCGACCGGCATTGCCGTCTACCATTACTGCGCTACCGTTTTGAATAGAGTCGAGGAAAGCGATAATTTCCAGATTGAGCGCATCATTGTTATCAAAAATGGACTCTTCATTAACAATTTCCGGTATGCCGGGGTACATTTCTTTGTCGCCTTTTTTGTAGACGTTCAGCACATGCTGGTGAAAATCAACAGACACATAGGCGTTGTTTTGAAACAACCGCATTTTACGTTCTGTTTTAGCACTGACGCGACTCGCTGTTACATTGGCAACGCAGCCGTTTTCGAATTCCAGTCGGGCATTGGCAATATCAGTGCTTTGAGTGAGTACCTTGATGCCAGATACGCGTATCTCACTGATGTCGGATTTAACAAGATCAAGAATAATGTCGATGTCGTGAATCATCAAATCCAGCACCACGTTAACATCAGTCGCACGCGGGTTAAAAGGAGACAGGCGATGTGATTCGATGAATTTTACTTCACCCAAGGTGCCTTCCAGTCCCAGCAGCGCCGAGTTAAAACGCTCCAGATGACCAACCTGAATGAGTCGTTTGTTTGATCGCGCCAGCTCGATCAACTCATCCGCTTCAGCAACGGTTACCGTTATTGGCTTTTCGATTAATACATGGGCATTGTGTGTCAGGAAGTCGCGTGCGATTTTGTGATGTAAGGTGGTAGGCGCAGCAATGCTAACTGCATCTACCTTGCCCAGCAGGCTCTGGTAACTGTTCAGTGCGCGAACGCCGTGTTTGTCGGCAACGACCTGTGCCGCATCGAGATCCACGTCAACCACAGCGATGAGTTCACTGTTTTCCAGCGCGGCATATTTGTCAGCGTGGAATTTACCTAGATAACCGACACCAATAACAGCGGTTTTGAGTTTATGCATTATTAAACGCCATTGTTGTTTATGGGGGCTTATGAAAACGTAAGCATTTGGATTTTACTGGAATCATTGTGCAATTACCAAAAAATATGCTGCTGATGCGTTTGCCTGTTCAGCTGAGTTTATCGTTGTTAAATCCGCATCAAGTTTTTTTACTGAAAAATGACCGTGTTTATGCGTGTTGAGCTGTCGATGTAAACGCTGTATTCCATGAGTGCGCTGTCACCATTTACATTTCTTTACGCTTTAAAATAGCCAGATATCGCCAATTTTTTGTCAGTCGCGCTACTATAAATATACCAGCTTCATGAGGCAAGAATAAATGCCTGTTCCACCGAAAACTGAAGTTAATGCGTTTCTTACGCAGCCATGCGTTAGATCTTAAAATGACCACCAAAAGAGGATTGTTATCGTGAAAGCAGCGGTTCAAAATCTGGAGCAAAGTCGCAGCAATGGATTGTTCAGAAGCCTGATTGGTAAAAGCCAGGCCATGCAAAATATTCAGCAAGAAATAAAACAGGTTGCCACCAGTGATGCGAATGTTTTGATTCTTGGTGAATCTGGCACTGGCAAAGAAGTTGTTGCACGAAATATTCACTACTTTTCTAGGCGAAATGGCAAAAATTTTGTACCGATAAACTGCGGTGCTATTCCTCCTGACTTGCTTGAATCTGAATTATTTGGCCACGAAAAAGGCGCATTCACAGGGGCAATTACCTCTCGTCAAGGGCGTTTTTCAATGGCAGAAGGCGGCACCCTGTTTCTTGATGAAATTGGTGAAATGACCATGGCGATGCAGGTGAAATTGCTGAGAGTGCTAGAAGAACGAGTGTTTGAGCGTGTTGGTGGCAGTGCGGCGATAAATGCCGATGTGAGAATTATTGCCGCAACTAATCGTAATCTTGAAGAAATGGTGGCGCAGGGCAAGTTTCGTGAAGACCTGTATTTCAGGCTGGATGTTTTTCCTATTTTGCTGCCAACGTTACGGCAGCGTATAGAAGACCTGCCTTTGTTGACGAAGGAGCTTATATTAAGGCTTGAACGCACGAAGCAGAATACCGTTCGCTTTACACATAATGCGATTCTGACCATGTCAAAATATGACTGGCCGGGTAACGTTCGAGAGCTGGCAAACCTTATCGAAAGAATGTCAATTACGCACCCGAATGGCGTGGTCGACGAACGGGATTTACCGACAAAAATAAAAGTCAGTGCTTTATCTGAAAATCGAGGGCTTGAACTAAAAGATATTGATGCGAGAAGTGCTCATACTGTGTGTAATGTGCCAGCAGCGATACATGCGCCACAGCTCGGTTTCCCAGCTGAGGGTTTCGATCTCAAAAACTATATTGCCAGCATCGAAATAAAAATTATCGAGGAAGCTTTAAATAGTAATGATGGCATCATTGCCCAAGCAGCTAAATCGCTAGGTCTGCGACGTACTACGTTGGCAGAGAAGATGCGAAAATATGATATTGTCAGGCAGCCTGAGCATGAGCTTGTACAAAAAAGTTGCAGTGCTTGCTGACTGTTTTCAGGTGCTGCTCTCAACGTATTGCTGCACGGGATGCCTGCAACACGCGGTGAAGTTTGACCGCTAATAACTAACGATTAATAACTAACGGTTAGTTACTTGCCGCCACCCAAGCATTGTGGTGAGTCTGCCACTTTACCTTTTTCAAACCATTCTTCCATGGTCATTGTGTGCAAGGCGAGGGCGTGGATACCGCCTTCCGACTGTTCTTTGTTCAGCTCGTCAGTGAGTACCTTGTTGACTAAACGATGACGAGCAATCAGCATTTTCCCCTTAAAATCATCACACACAATAATAACTTTAAAGTGTGACTCAGAGCCTTCGGGTACATTGTGCATAAAACTTTCGTTTATCACTTCCAAGTGTTCTGGTGAAAAGGCAGTGTTGAGTTTAGTGGTAATGGTTTCTTGTGTATTCATGGCTACATAATAACACAACAATGGATGGCAAAAAACGGACTAATGATGCGCTTTTGTTGCCTGTTAGAAGTGAAAAATACAAATCCCACCATTATTAATTGTATATACAATAAACGCCTTAACTAATGTTTATTTGTATGTACAATTAAATCATGATCTTTTCATACGATCCTAATAAAAATAAACGTAATATAGAACTACGTGACCTCAACT
>CAZMLD010000219.1:0-4252 GCA_964566975.1 uncultured Thiotrichaceae bacterium
TAGTCGCTCCACAATACAAAATAAAAAACGCCTCATGGAACAAGATCGTTCACAAAAAACAGAAGATCAGATTCTTGCCTTAGCAGAGGCATTAAAAACTGGCACCATGCAACATGCACGCAGCATGTTGAATGAACTAAACTCAGCTGAAATAGCTAACTTACTTGAGTCGCTACCGCATACTGAACGCAACATCATCTGGGAGCTGGTTGATTCAGAAAAAGAAGGTGAGGTACTCATTCAGTTAGGCGAAGAACTACGTGCCAGCCTGATCCGCGACATGTCTTTGCAGGATCTGGTTAGCGCGACTGAAGGCATGGACATTGATGACCTTGCCGACTTTATACAGTCTCTGCCGGGTCGAGTGACGACCCAGGTCTTAACCTCACTGGACACCCAGCACCGTGAACGGCTGGAAGCGGTTTTATCCTACCCAGAGGACAGTGCCGGTGGCTTAATGAACACCGACACCATCACGGTGCGTAATGAAGTCACGCTGGATGTAGTACTGCGTTATTTACGACGTATGGATAAACTGCCAGAAAATACCGACAGCTTATTTGTCACCACCCGAGACAATACTTTTGTTGGCACACTACCGCTTACCCGCCTGTTAACAAGTAACCCAGAACTCACCGTTGCCGATGTTATGAAACGCGACATCGAAGTCATTAAAGCCAGCCTGGAAGATGATGAGGTCGCTAAAATATTTGAAACCCACGATTTATTCTCTGCCCCAGTAGTAGACGAGAATATGAAACTACTCGGTCGTATTACGGTAGACGATGTGGTTGATGTGATTCGCGAAGAAGCCGAACATTCTGTACTCGGTATGGCGGGTTTAACCGAAGACGAAGATTTATTTGCGCCCGCTATTCCCAGCGCGCGTCGTCGTGGCATCTGGTTAGGCATCAACCTGCTTACCGCTTTTATGGCGTCTTGGGTAGTATCTAACTTTGAAGCCACCCTCGAACAAATTGTTACCATCGCAGTATTAATGAATGTGGTTGCCAGCATGGGCGGCATTGCTGGCACCCAGACCCTGACTCTGGTGATTCGAGGCATTGCTCTTGGTCAGGTAAACAAAAATAATCGCCGCTGGCTGATTAATAAAGAAATTATTGTCGGCTTATTGAATGGTATTGGCTGGGCATTCGTGATTGCCGTCATCGCTGTTATCTGGTTTGGCAATATGCAAATTGGTTATGTCATCGCCGCCGCGATTGTCATTAACCTGCTGGTTGCCACTTTTTCTGGCGCGGTCATCCCTCTCATTTTACAAAAACTAAACATCGACCCAGCAATAGCTGGCAGCGTTGTCTTAACCACCATTACTGATATCGTCGGTCTGTTTGCATTTCTTGGTCTTGCTACAATTTTTTTACTCTAAACCAGAGTAAACATCGCAAAAAATTATCTTCGATGCGCCTGCATCCTCAAACGCAGGGCATTTAACTTAATAAAACCATCGGCATCTTTATGGTCATAAGCACCGCCATCATCTTCGAAGGTCGCAATATTTTCATCAAATAAAGAGTCATCTGACTTGCGCCCAACCACATTAACATTGCCTTTATATAATTTGAGCCGTACCACGCCATTAACAAACTGCTGCGAGGCATCAATCATCTGCTGTAGCATTTCACGCTCGGCGCTCCACCAGTAACCGTTATAAATTAACTTGGCATAACGCGGCATTAACTCGTCTTTTAAGTGTGCCACTTCACGATCCAGCGTTAATGACTCCATCGCGCGGTGTGCGCGTAACATGATGGTGCCACCTGGGGTTTCATAACAACCGCGTGACTTCATTCCGATATAACGATTTTCCACAATATCAAGACGACCAATGCCGTTCTCGCCACCCAGACGATTTAATTCAGCCAGCACCTGCGCCGGTGTTTTTTTCTGGCCATCAATGGCAACAATATCACCACACTGATACGTTAACTCGATATAGCTTGCCTTATCTGGTGCATTTTCCGGTGATACTGTCCAACGCCACATTTCTTCTTCCGCCTCACTCCACGGGTCTTCCAGTATGCCACCCTCATAAGAGATATGCAGCAAATTAGCATCCATCGAATAGGGTGATTTTTCGCCTTTGTTAAAATCAACCTCAATACCATGCTGCTGTGCATACGCCATCAGTTTTTCGCGCGACAGCAAGTCCCACTCACGCCAGGGCGCGATCACATGCACGCCTGGTTTTAACGCATACGCACCTAATTCAAATCGAATTTGGTCATTACCCTTGCCCGTGGCACCATGGGAAATCGCATCCGCGCCCGTTTCGTTGGCAATTTCCACCATACGCTTGGCAATTAACGGCCGCGCAATCGAAGTACCTAATAAATACTCACCTTCATAAACCGTGTTTGCACGAAACATTGGAAACACATAATCAGAAACAAACTCCTCGCTCAGGTCATCAATATATATCTCTTTAACCCCCAACGCTTCGGCTTTAGCACGCACCGGTTCGACCTCTTCCCCCTGACCAATATCTGCGGTAAAAGTCACCACTTCACATTGATACTCGTCCTGTAACCATTTCAGGATAACAGAGGTATCAAGACCGCCAGAATAGGCAAGCACGACTTTTTTAACCTGATTTTTTTTATCATTGGCTTTCGCAGACATAGTGGTTTTCCAATTGTAATTTCTTAAAATAGACCGACGATTATACCGCGTACTTAAAAATCGGCACAACTTAAAAATATTTAACCATAACCATATACCCTTTCCAGTACATGCAGACACAGGCAACTGCCATACAATCAATGCATTGCTGCTTTTGGCAATAGCTAACGATCAAACAGCTAATTGAGATTTCTCAAAACCATAATGCAGAAAAGTTCTCGATTTTATCAGTGATTTTTATCGAAAAAAAAGCTGCGATTACATGATCGCAGCTTTTTTGTTTACCTAAAAAGTTCTTATTAACGATTTAAAGTTGCTTACGCCTTCTCATAAGACCTAAAAGCACAAGTCCACCCGACATCAGCAGCAGCATTGAAGGTGCTGGCACACTTGCTGTCGTGCCGACATAGGCGGTGACTGGATTCTGATTCATGTTCACAATCCCTGTAGCGTTAAAACTCAAGCCGGTCACAAAAGCGGTTGGGTCAGTCGGATCAAGCAGCGCATCAGTTTCGATACCCATGACGCGGAATCGATCGATACCACCTACACCGAAATCGTAAATATTACCAGCCAGCCAGTCACTAACTAGAAGAATGCTCCAGTCAGTACCGTCCCAGCCATAAATATCATATAAGTCATCACCGATGGCTGGCAGCATCACTGTCTGTACGTTTGGCCCAGAATTAACGATATAATCATAGCCAATGGCCACAACCGGATCGATAAACACCATCTCATTCAGGGTGACGCCAAACTCAAAGTTCCAGCCTTCATCCACTGATACTGGCATGATGGGGTTATCCGCTGTGACTCCAGGACCATCACCATTACGAATAGCGAATGACCATAAACCTGGTGTTTCATCGCTGACATTGCTGGTGTTCTGCAATTCCAGAATTTCATCTGTACCCGACCCTGGCAAGACAAAGAAATTTGTTCCATCACCCGCGCCATAACCAGCTTGTGCCGTGCCAGCATCTAAGTCGTCTGGCCCAAAAATTTTCCCACCTGTCGTCCATTCAAGCTGCTCATAACGAAACTCAATATCAAAATCACCTGTTGTACCGGTATCGTCAGATCGGTCTCTCAGCACCAGCTGGAAGCTGTTCTCTAGTGAGTTATTAGATGGAAAGAAACCAACACTGTCCCAGGTAACCACTACGGTATCTTCATTGGGCGAGGCTACCCAGACATTATTACTTCCACCTGGAAATCCATCACCAAATCCATCACCAAACCCACCTTCCTCAATAAAGTCTGGAAATTCACCAAAAAAATTTCCAGAAGTGTCAACATCACTCCAGAACGGCGCAATCATAGGTTGGGATGCCACAGGAAATGGCTCTGGCGTAAATTCGCTTATACTGTCATTAAAACTAACATTGCCATTATTATTTATATAAAAACTGCTGTAGGTACTACCAAAAAAATTGACTTCAAATGGCAGTGACAGCAAATCGCTTGAGTCATCATTGTTAGGGAACATAGCGAGTTCACCAAAGCCACGATCACCACCGAGGCCGTTAATTAAAGGTACCGCACCAACCGTTGCTGTAAGGCTACAGGCCAACAATGCAACCACCAGCTGTTTTTGTTTCATTTTCAT
>CAZMLD010000220.1:0-4246 GCA_964566975.1 uncultured Thiotrichaceae bacterium
TAATCGTCACTCAGGGATTTGCAGCCAAATACGTTAAACCCGACAGGCTCCTAGAGCTTAAACTCGAAGCGAAAACTACAGACTTTTCGCTTGCGGCTTTTAGGCTCTTTTCCTCCTCGCTACGGTTTGCTACAACGGTGAATTTATGTCGAAAATTAAAGGGTTTTCTCTGATTGTATTATTGTCGCTACTAGCCTTTGGCGCTAGCGCGTTTTCTAAGCCCCTTGAGTCTAAATCCATTGAACCCAAGCCCGTTGAGTCCAAGTCCATTGACTGGCAGAGTCTGCCATGGATAGAGAATTATCAGGCTGGTAAAACGCGTGCTAGCAATGAAAACCGACCTGCGTTTATTTATTTTCAGGCAAGATGGTGTAGCTGGTGTCACCTCTACGAGCGTAACATCCTCGGCTCGCCAGCAGTGATGAATATATTAAAGCGTGATTATGTTCTGATGCTGGTTAACTATGATGCGCGCCCCGATCTGTTTCGACATTATGTTGGTGTCGGTTTGCCTCATAGTGTCATCATCGCAGCCGATGGCGCGGTACTGGCGCGTCTTCCTGGCGTGCTCAGTGTAAAAGACATGGTCACGGTGTTAACCGAAGTAAGCCAAGGGAGAGTTCACGCAAAGCCGACGATTAGTGAGGAGATTGCTGGCGTTAACGGGCTGGACAAAAAAAGTTATAGCGCTTTCAAGAAGCAGTATTTAGACTGGCTGGAACAGTTATTTGATGTCGAGAATAACACGCTAACGGGACAACTTAAGATTACGGCAGCGGGCTTGAAACGACCTTCGCCACTCACCTGGCTGTATTTATTACAGCAACAGCAGTGGTCGTCACAAACCAGAGCAGCGACCGATACCATGTTATTGCGCTTATGGGACGATATTGATGGCGGTTTTTTCTATTTTGTCGACCCGCATCGAGACGATGAGCATCTGGAAACGGCTAAATTATTACCTGCCAATGCCTGGCTTAGTCTCTGGCTGGCTGAGGCTGGCGTTCGCTACCAGAATCCTCAGTGGCAAGAAGTGGCGCGACAGGGCATGGTTTATTTGCAGCAAACGCTATGGGATCAGTCCGAAGGCGGTTTTTTTCAGGCGCAATTTTCCGATCCTGAATATTATGCGCTGGATAAAAAGGCGCGAGCAGGTCGCTCGCCACCAGCAATAGACAGTTTGAAGCTGGTGGACAGTAATGCCCAAGCAGCATTTGCTCTGGTGCAAACAGGTGAGCGGCTCAACGACAGAGGCGCTTATCAGCTTGCGGCTAAAACGATGGATTATATCCTGCATCATCACTATCAAAATGGCAGGCTGCACCACAGTCGTGAGCATAATCAGCTGGGCACGGCGTATAACCTAGCGGAAGATATATTCTGGCTGCTGGTTGCCGGCGAGGCGGTACAGGCGGTACTGCCCGATAAAAATAGAGAAAAACAACTGTTGCAGATAAAAAAGCTGGCGGCTCAGTGGCTAGAGAAAAACATGAAAAAACAGCCGGTCAGGCCAATATCACTGGAATTAATCGGGCTTATTGCCTGGGTCAGCCTGAGTGACAAGCAGCAATTGTTGCCACCTGCAACGACAGCATGGGCGCTGCGAGAAATTCGTATCGATGCGGCTACTCGCCCTGATGAGCTGGTATTCGCGCTCAAGTCATGGCGGCGATATATCGCTGCCTCGCAATAAGCGCAGGCTGGTGGCGGGCAAAAAAACATTCCTGGAAATGGTAAGATAGCCGCCCTGTTTTCGCTTTCTGTCTAAAGTCATGGCTACTAAATTCAAACAACAGGCGCTGGATTACCACGCGCTACCCAAACCTGGCAAAATCGCCACAGAAATCACCAAGCCCTGCGCCACGCAGCTCGATCTTTCGCTGGCATATACGCCCGGCGTGGCCGAGCCTTGCCGTGCTATTCACCGTGATATTGATGCCGCTTATGACTACACCGCGAAAGGTAATCTGGTTGCGGTTATCACTGACGGTACCGCGGTGCTGGGTCTGGGTAATATTGGTGCACTGGCTGGCAAGCCAGTCATGGAAGGCAAAGGCGTACTGTTTAAAGCCTTTGCGGATATTGATGTGTTTGATATCGAAGTTAATGCCGACTCCACAGCAGAGTTTATTACCACGGTAAAAAATATTGCGCCTACTTTTGGTGGTATTAACCTTGAAGATATTGCCGCCCCCGCCTGCTTTGAAATCGAAGAAGCCTTAATCGAGCAGCTGGATATTCCGGTGTTTCATGATGACCAGCACGGCACGGCCATTATTATTGCCGCTGCCTTACTCAATGCGCTGGAGCTACAACACAAGAAAATAGAAGATGTACGTGTGGTTTGCCTAGGCGCAGGCGCGGCTGGCATCGCCTCGATGAAGTTACTGCAGGGGCTGGGCGCTGACCCTGAAAAGCTGTTTATGATAGACCGTAACGGTATTATTCAAAGTGAACGCGAAGACTTAAACAAATACAAGCAGGCCTTTGCCGTGCATACCGATAAACGTAGCTTGGCGGATGCCATGGACGGGGCAGATGTTTTTATCGGTGTCTCTGGTCCTGATTTATTATCTTCTGAGATGCTTGCCACCATGGCGCCACGCCCCGTGGTATTTGCTTTATCCAATCCAGATCCTGAAATTCTGCCAGAGCTGGCGCATCTAACACGTGACGATTTGATTATGGGTACGGGGCGCAGTGACTACCCCAACCAGGTCAATAATGTGCTGGGTTTCCCGTATATTTTTAGGGGTGCGCTGGACGTGCGTGCCAGTTGCATCAACCAGGAAATGCAAATTGCGGCGGTACATGCGCTGGCAGCGCTGACGCATGAGACGGTGCCGCAGGTAGTGTTGGACGCTTACGGGCTGGATGCCATGGTTTTTGGCCCTGAATACATTATTCCTAAACCGTTAGACCCTCGCTTGCTTGAAACTATTCCGCGTGCAGTGGCGAAAGCAGCCATCGCAACGGGTGTCGCTAGAAAATTCCCAAAAACAACTCAAAAAAGAAAAAAAGCCTGAACCACGAAAAGTGACCATGACGGATACCTGTTGCCCATGGCGGGTGCGTGAGGGGAGGGTTTGCACTCGTTTGGTGCGAAAGCAACGCTGGCGGATTGAATAACGCTTTGATCTACCACGTGTTAAATATGGCACGAATTTTGTATGTAAAAGTTATTGTATTAATAGATATTTGTGCTCAGCGGGGCATGACGAGGCAACAATGAAACAAAAACTGGTTTTAATCGGCAATGGCATGGCAGGTATGCGTGCTCTAGAAGAATTATTTAAGCACAATACAGCAGATGGCGGCGGCAGCGACCTTTATGACGTTACCGTCATCGGTGCAGAGCCGCACCCTAACTACAATCGCATTATGTTATCGCCGGTACTGGCTGGTGAGCAAACCATTGATGATATTATTTTAAATAGTCTTGAATGGTATGAAGAAAACAATATCACTCTGGTTACTGGCGATGCCGCCGCAGAAATTTCCCGCGTTAAAAAAGCAGTAATTACCGAGAGTGGCAAAGAGTTTGCTTATGACCGTCTGCTGATTGCTACCGGCTCGAACCCCTTTATCATTCCCATTCCGGGCCATGATAAAGAAGGCGTTTTAGGCTTTCGTGATATTTATGATGTCAACACCATGGTGCAGGCATCAAAAGACTATAAAAAAGCGGTGGTTATTGGTGGTGGTCTATTAGGGCTGGAAGCGGCTAATGGTCTGATGAAGCAGGGTATGGACGTTACTGTGGTGCATTTGCTCGACGCACTGATGGAACGCCAGTTAGACAAACCCGCCTCCGCCTTATTAAAAGCATCCTTGGAAGAACGCGGCATGACCTTTCTGATGGAGGCACAAACTGCTGAACTCGTGGGTGACAAGCGCGTTACCAGTGTAAAGTTTGCCGATGGCTCTGAAATAGATGCCGATCTGGTGGTGATGGCAGTCGGTATTCGTCCGAACTTCGAGCTGGCGAAAAAGTCGGGCATTCACTGTGAACGTGGCATTGTGGTGAATGACACCATGCAATCCTTTGACCCGATGATATATGCGGTGGGTGAATGTGTGCAACATAGAAATCAGTGTTATGGACTGGTGGCACCTTTATTTGAACAGGCAAAAGTAGCCGCGAATCATTTAGCGCAAGTTGGCAGTACCCGTTACATTGGTTCGATGACTTCAACAAAATTAAAAGTCACCGGTATTGATCTATTTTCTGCTGGCGAATTTAATG
>CAZMLD010000221.1:0-4237 GCA_964566975.1 uncultured Thiotrichaceae bacterium
GGTTATGCCTATACAAATGGTGTTTTGCCCTGTCCTGATACGAGTGGAAATGGTGTCAGTGAGACAAATTGTACCGCTAATATCATTGGAAATATTCCTTGGGTGACGCTAGGAATAGGGTCAAGTGATGCGTGGAATAACCGTTTTGAATATTGGCTTAATGGTGTGAGCTTTTCAGTGCCATTTGACTTGGCAACTACTGCTATTGGTACGGTGAGCACTCGTGATTCTAATGGTCTTACAGCGCAGTATGCAGACAGTGTGGTTGCAGTGGTATTCTCTAGAGGGAGAAATGGTTTGGGTGCAGTAGGTGCAGATGGCTCAGTTAGAGCAGCTATTCCTGCGACAGGACATGTTGACGAAATGGACAATGGAAATGGTGACGCTTCATTTGTTTCCAGACTAACGACGCATGAAGGTGCAACCACGGCTGGTGGTGTGTTTGATGATGTGCTTATCTGGATTTCAGAGTTTGAGCTAAAGGCCAAAATGGTTAATGTGGGCAGGCTACCCTGAGTCTTGAGTCAGGGCAAAACAAACCCGCCCGCTTACATTAGTCTCAAGGCTTAATGCATAGCCATGACTTTTTGCTAGCTCGTAACATTGGTAGAGACCAATACCATAACCATCCTGCGACGAAACCGCTTCTTTAAATAGCTGCTCGGCAAGCTGTGGCTCAATCATGCTACCGTTATCACAAACGGATAAACATAGCTGGTCATTGATAATTGCAAGGCGCAGCATTATTTTAATTTCTGGTTCACGAGCGTGTTTGCTTCTGACATTATCCATCAGGTTTTCAATAACACTGGTAAAAACATCAACGGGGATGTCCATGTCGTTGCTGATGTTCGTGGAAAATTGTATATGCTCACTAGGGTAACGGTGTCGAAACTGAGCCCACCATTGCAACAAGGAGCCGCTTGAATATTTCTCCGCTGAGCTGTTGTTTTGCGGGTCACGTAGTTTTTCTAATGTAGTATTCAGGCGCTGTGTTAATAAAGGCATTTGTTTTTTCAGGGCATCAATAATTTCTGATGCTTGCGTGTCTTTGTCATTAATAATTTGCGTCATAGTATGCGTGGCTTGCAGAATATTTTTTATATCATGGGTAAGTTTTGAGCCGGTTTCATGAATTGCCTGTAAGTGGGCTTGTTTGATGAGTTGCTGTTCCTGTAATTTAGCCCGATAGTAAAAAGTTAAAACGCTGAGCAGTAATTTCGCATGTAACATCAATGAAGGGCCGACGGGGGCATAGGTATGCAGGGTTAAGGTTAGTTTTTCATCCTTGATGCTTACCTTATGTGCTGATTTTTCACCTTTGAAGCCGTTATTGCTGCTTGATTGCCAGTGTACACCGCAAATCCAGTGTTGTTGCAACAAGTAGCGCAAGCTTGCGGCAAGAAAATTTTCAGCTCTAAGGCTGGCACTGGTCTCCAGTGACGACACATGTGAAACCCATTCTTCAAAAGGCCCGCCAATATCAAGAATATATTTTTCCCATAATTGCGCTAATCCGGCAAAGCCACTGCGCGGTGTCCACAGTATTGCGGCTAGCAGCAAGAACAGGCTTAAAATAAAAACACTGATGGCAAGGGATTCGATATATCGTTGCTGGGTTGTTAAGCTGATTAATGCACTGCTCATGCATAAAAAAACAATGAGCAATACCACTAAAAAACCACGAATAAAATCTATCTGTTTAGTCGCCGTATCGGTGACTGGAATCAGCAGTAAACCTAATGGTAGTAGTGTCAATATCATACTGAATGTGGACTGCATGGATGATGACAGAGCACTAAGATTAAAAAGTTGAGGCGTAGTAATTAATATCAGCTCAAGAAATAAAATAACCACGGCAAAGCCGTAAGCCGCGCGGGCAAGACCGCGAGCAAAAATACGTCCGGTTAATAAGGTAAGCAGCAGCAAAGACCATAAAACGCTTAGCCAAGGGTTAAACCAGTAAATAAAAGCAAAGATTAAAACCGATAGCGTGATGAGTTGCCTGATGGTAAATGTAGACTGTTTTTTAACAACGGGCTGCCACAGCAGAAAAAAACCAAAGTGGGCGATTAAAAAGCTCAGCACGAGCATATTACTCTCGCCCAGATGGTTAGCCGCCAGTAAGCTAAACAGCATTAAGCCTAATAAGCGGTGTTCATTATTGAGGAGGAGCTGATGGTTTGCTGGCATTTTTTTGTTTTCGTATTTTCTAAAGGGGCTTGGCTTTAACTAAGTGTAGAGTGCCAAGCTGATGTTAGTTGTTATTAGCGAAGAGTATATTGCTTTTTAACCTATTTTATTCGTCAGCTACTAACAGATAACGGTCACGTTTACCGCTATAATCAGCGCAGGTTAAGCGATAAGTATAAACAGACGTGTTCTCACATATTTTTACAATTTCCAGATACACCATTACCGAAGCATTACGCAACCGACTATTTTTGTTGTTATTGCTCATTATCGCCATTAGTTTTGCCATGGTCGAGTTTATTGGCGACCTTGCCATTACCGAACGCCGAGTTACTCAGGTGGCTCTTCTTGCGGCTTTTTTACGCATCAGTGCCGTGCTTATGGTTGCCTTGTTTGTGGTTTCGAGTAGTGTCCGTGAGTTAAAAGATAAAACCTTGGAAATGATTTTGGCTATGGACGTAGCTCGAACCAGTTACTACCTGGGTAAGCTCATCGGTTATTTATTTGTTGCTTTATTAGTGTCCATCATGTTTTCGCTTTTGCTCTTGCTGTACGCCGATTCGCAGCAGCTTATTATCTGGATGATTTCATTATTTCTGGAGCTGAGCATTGTCGTTGCTCTAAGTCTGGTGATGTTGTTTACTTTTAATCAGGTGCCTGCCGCCTTAATTTCAGTGTTTGTCATTTACGGTGCATCACGTATTGTTACTTCAATTTTTTTAATGTCGCAGTTTTCCATCATTGAGCATAGTTCGGTAGCGCAACAGTTTATGGACGGCATGATTAAGCTAATTACCTGGTTGCTGCCGGATTTACATCGCTTTACCCAAACTGAATGGCTGGCTTATAACACGGCTGACTGGGCTACGTTGTTGCCATTATTAGCGCAGACCATTATCTATCTGTCGCTGTTATCATGCATTGCCCTGTTTGATTTTTACCGGAAGAATTTTTAGCCAATGAAACTGCGTTATCTTCATTTGCGACAAACAGATCGGCCGGCATCTGATGTACCAAAACGGATAAAAATTCTACTTGTTCTTGCCCTCGCTCTACAGCTAATCTGGCAATACACGCAACCACCGATAACGCCCACGGCAGAAAACCTGCCGCCACCGCTATCGGTGCATGCCTACACCCTGATTTTTCTGGGTGAGCCAGTCGCAGCATCTCGATTTTTAAATCTCTGGTTACAGGCGTTTGATAACCAGCCAGGCATTAGTCTTTCTTTTCATCAGCTTGATTATGTGCGAATAACCCAATGGTTAGACACCATACTAGATTTAGACCCGCGTGGGCATTATCCAATGTTGATGGCGGCGAGGGTGTACGGCAGCGTACAAAACCCAGAAAAACAACGGATTATGATGGATTATGTGTATGAACGATTTAAGCAGAACCCAGACAGGCACTGGCGCTGGTTGGCGCATGTTGTCATCACGGCAAAACATGAGCTGAATGATCTTGATCTGGCATTAAAATATGCCAGCGCGTTATCGGAAAAAGCCACGGCTTCACATGTTCCCCGTTGGGCAAGAGACATGCACATCATTGTGCTGGAAGATATGGGGCAGTTGCAAGCGGCTAAAATTCTTGCTGGCGCGTTAATTGATAGTAATGCGGTTACCGACCCCTATGAGTTGAAGTTTCTGGTGCAAAAAGTCATCGAGCTGGAAGAAAAGTTGTTGAAAAATCGACAAAACGTTGGCAAGTAAACACATTGACCGCTAAAAAGCGGGGTATTTTGACGATAAACTCAGCGTTTATGGGCGATAAAATCTTGGTATAGTAATTGCACTTGGCTAAACAGAGTATAAGTTAAATTATTTCTGCATGTCTTTGGGACTGACTCTAATGCCAGTAAGTTTAAGTTTTTTTCTGTCATTCCCGCATGGTTTTAGCGGGAATCTATGGCTGGTAGAGCCTGATATAACAGGTATTGTATTTGCCAGTCAATGGATTCCGTCTAAAAACATGACGGAATGACGGGCGTTATTGCTTAACTTACTGGCATTGGGTCTGTCACAGATAAAGCGGGTGTTAA
>CAZMLD010000222.1:0-4193 GCA_964566975.1 uncultured Thiotrichaceae bacterium
TATACCTCAAGCAACCTGTCATTCTAGCTTACATCGGCTTGGGCATTGCAGCCGGACCGTGGGACTTTGGGCTAATAGAAGACCCAGCACACATAGAAAAGCTATCGCATATCGGTGTGATTCTGCTGCTGTATTTACTTGGCATGAATTTAAAGCCAGACCGACTGAAGTGTTATCAGTACTGGAAGATTCTGTTTAAATTGCCCCGTAATGATTTCTCGTCCTGAGGTGAGTAAATCACCTGGAGTTTTTTACCGTTGCCAGCAAAAAATGCCAGAGCCAGAGGTTGTAGCCCGTGGCTATTAAAAAATGCCACACCCTCAGGCGACCCCACCTTAACAACGAGAAATTCGACCCGATACTGGAATTCTTCTCTAACCAGATTCATTGCCAGAGCCGTTTCTGCGCTTTGTACATAGTTGAGGTCATAAGCCAGAACAACAACATTACTGCCTTGGCCAATTATCGAGGTGTCTGTAGGAAAACCCCTGGGCAGAAGTGAAACGGCAATGACAACAACCAGTAGAACGGAACCAATGGTGAGTAATTTAGGCCAGAGAGGTTTTTTTTTATTTTGTGTGGACATTGTGGCTGCTCATATTGTTAGTGCCATGAAGAAATATAGCTGAATTTATTTATTTTAGCTGAGTAAATGAATGATGTCATCCCTGTTATTTGTTATGCACTTGCCGGCAAGTGTATTTATCATTACTTTAGTCTTTCTATTCGGATTGGCCTGGTTTTAAAGTCCCCGATAGGGGATCCGTAAATCCCACGCCTTTAGGCGGCTAGGGTTAAGTGGAAGCATAATTAATCTCGTTACTTGCCTGTTACGCTCCGTCATTCCTGCATGTTTCTAGCAGGAATCCATCATGTAGCTAGATTCCTGCTAGAAACATGCAGGAATGACGTGACGAGTAATGATGAATCTAGTGCGCTATAGTGCCTTTAGGCGAAATGATCGGCTTTTAGCCGTAACCTGAAACCACCAGCTTTTAGCCGGTGGAGTATTCATACTTCACTTTTCATTTTTTTTGACTTCCATGTCGCGAAGATATTTGAATAGTTTACGTGCCGCCGCCGGTGCCTTATTTTGCTTTTTTTCCTGATGTGCGGTACGAATTAGCTGGTTAATATGCTGCCTGTCAACCTCTGGATAATGTGAAATAACGTCATTGAGTGTGGTTTTATTGTTGTCAATGAGACTGTCACGCCATTTTTCCAGGCGTTTGAACTGTGCCGTATTCGTGTCGTGGCGATGCTGTATTTTCTTTAACTGATACTCTACGGTTTCGTTGTCGATGGCGCGAAGTAATTTCCCAATGTATAAACGCTGTCTTTTAAGTCCACTTCGAGATTTTATTTTTAATGCGGTGGTGATGGCAGCAACGAGCTCCTCGGGTAAGTGTAATGAGCGTAGATCTGCTTCTGATAATTTTAACAGGTCTTCACCAACATCAATGAGATGATGGCTGTCACGTTTGAGCTGTGATTTGCTAGGCGGTAACTTCTCTGTGTCATTTTGTTGGACATGGTTAGTTTTGCGTTTGTTTGCGTCGCTGGTACTAGAAGTCATAATTGCTAAAAAAACTATTGTTCTGTTGCTCGGTATCTGAGGTTTTTGTTTTTTGGTACAGTAATGGTATGCCCTTGAACCACGCCTCATTGTTAAAACGGACACTTGTAAGTGTCATTCGTGAGTGTTCTTTACCGTCACGGTAGTTCTCTATGATAACAGGTATATTATAGAGTGCTGGTATTAACCAGATATGCAGTTGTCGATTTCTAAGCGGATCTGATCGCACCAGTTGCAATGCTTTATATTGTTTGCCAGAAAATATAATTTTTTCTGATGATTTTAGGGTAAAGGTGTAGTCGTTGATTTTTCCCCTGAGTATTGCCTGATATGGGTATTCTTTCGTGTTTTTATTAGCTTCAATCATTAGTGGAATCTGAAAAGAAAGTACATCCCAGATTTCTGTGTCGGTTTGTAGATTTATTTTATTATTCCTGACCACGCCAGTTATTTTTCCGTTGAGCTTATTGTCGCTTTCCCCCCACAGTATGTTGAACGCTTCATTCCTGTTTTTCTCACGGCCAGTTTGTGTATAGCTGTGTTGTTTCAGTAATAAATTATCACCGACTTTATCAACGTAACTAACCATCGAAGCCGTATCGTTGATAAATAGTCTGGTGAGACCAACTAATTCGGTGTGCTGGGTGAACTTATAACCTTTTTCGGTATGGCTTAACTGGTAGGTCGCTTTAGCCATTGTGGTATTAAATTTTTCGATGGTGTATTTAGCGGTAAACTCAGGAAGTGTCTGAACCGCATAGACACGTTGAGAAAACAGGCTGATAAGGATAATGAATAGCTGTAGCAGGCGAAAAGTATATTTTCTCTTCATGGTTTACATCGTTAGCTGATTATTTTTCCACAGTAAGGGGCGGGTTAACGGTTTGTGTTCAAATGTTAACTGGTTTTTCTTAAATGATAATCGACCATCGGCGATCATTTGTATCGCCATTGGGTAGATATGATGCTCTTCAACTAACACGCGTGTGGCTAAAGTCTCTGCGGTATCGGCAGCAAGCACCACAATCTCAGCTTGTATGACAATGGGGCCACTATCGAGTTCATGGTTGACATAATGCACACTGGCGCCATGCAGAACGTCGTTACTGTCCAGTACCTGTTGGTGGGTATTTAGCCCCTTGTATTTGGGCAGTAATGAAGGGTGGATATTAATTAAACGGTGTTGATAGTGGTCAATAAAAGGTTTGCTTAATATACGCATGAAGCCGGCAAGTACCACCAGATCAGCGCAAGCAGCATCAATAACCTCGATCATTGCCTGGTCAAATGTCTCTCGTGAGGGGTACGACTTATGCTCGATTACATGGCTGGCGATGTTCTCGCTGGCAGCACGATCAAGCCCGCTGGCACAAGCCTGATTACTGATTACCGTTTTTATTACCGCGTTCAGTTGAGCATTATTAATGGCATCAATAATAGCTTGCAGGTTACTGCCAGTACCCGAGATAAGGACAGCAAGAGAAATTTTTTCTGTCATTGTCTGGCGGCTTATTTGAAAATAACCTGCTCGTTATTTGCCTCGGTCGCACTATTTGTTTCTATTTGACCCAGACACCAGGCGTTTTCGCCGTTTTCTTTGAGCGTTGAAATAATATGATTGGTTTCATCATTGTTGACGATTAATACCATGCCCACGCCGCAGTTAAAGGTTCGATACATCTCACTGTCTTCAATATTGCCGTTTTTCTGTAACCACTTAAAAATTTCTGGTTGTTGCCAGCTGTTTGTGTCTATGGCTGCCCGTGTATTTCCAGGTAAAACCCGCGGGATATTTTCCAGTAAACCGCCGCCAGTGATATGTGCCATAGCGTGGATATCGAACCTGGTTAATAAAGCATGAATGGCTTTGACATAAATACGGGTGGGCGCGAGTAGCGCTTCACCGAGGGTCATATTGCTGGTATCACCCTGTTTGTCGAGCTGATCATTAAAACCAGCGTTGATGTCAGCGCCGCTCACTTCAATCACTTTTCGAACCAATGAATAACCATTGGAATGGGGGCCACTTGAGCCAATGGCAATCATGGCGTTGCCTGCTTTTACCTTGCTGCCGTCAATGATTTTTTGTTTTTCAACCACACCGACACAGAAACCGGCAAGGTCATAATCACCTTTAGCATACATGCCTGGCATTTCTGCGGTTTCACCACCAATCAGTGCGGCATTTGATTGACGACAACCTTCGGCAATGCCCGCAACGACACTGGCTGCAACCTCAGTATTCAACTCGCCAGTGGCGTAATAATCCAGAAAATACAATGGCTCGGCGCCCAGCACCAGAATGTCATTAACACACATTGCGACCAGATCAATGCCAATGGTATCGTGCTTGTTTAAATCAATTGCCAGTTTGAGTTTGGTGCCCACGCCGTCAGTGCCAGAGACCAGTACTGGCTGCCGATAGCCTTCGGGCAATTCAAATAAGCCACCAAAGCCCCCCAGACTACCCAGAACGCCGGGGCGATGAGTGCTGGCAACACTGCTTTTAATTTTTTCGATAAAGGCATTGCCAGCATCGATATTAACGCCGGCATCACGGTAACTAAGAGGTTTGGTTTGCTTGGATGACATTGGATTTAAGAGCGATACTGGCTAG
>CAZMLD010000223.1:0-4182 GCA_964566975.1 uncultured Thiotrichaceae bacterium
TTTAAGGTCGTGGAGAAAGCAGATGAATCACCATTGACGGATGCTGATTTAGCTTCGCACAACCTTATCCTAAAACGTCTGAGCGAACTGACGCCAGATATTCCCATCTTATCGGAAGAATCAGCATCGTTACCTTTTGAAGAGCGTGCGGCTTGGCAGACCTACTGGCTAGTGGATCCACTGGATGGAACGCGTGAATTTGTAAAACGTAATGGCGAGTTCACCGTTAACATTGCGCTTATCCATCAACATCAAAGTATTATTGGTGTTATTAACGTGCCGGTGTTGAATGTTGATTATTATGCTTGGGAAAAAGGCGGCTGTTATAAGACTGAGAATAAAGGTGTAGCAGAGAAAATTTTGGTAAAAAAACTGGATGCTTCCCCGCTTTCAGTAGCAGGTAGCCGTTCACACGGCTCGCCAATGATGCAAAGTTACATGGAAAATCTACGCGCTGATAACAATACTGAGCTGGAGATACTCAGCATGGGCAGTTCATTAAAATTCTGCCTGGTTGCTGAAGGGCGTGCCGACCTGTACCCAAGACTAGGGCTGACCTCAGAATGGGATACCGCCGCCGCACACTGTATTGTGGAACAGGCAGGCGGTTATATAACTAAAACTGACATGACGCCATTAAAATACAATACCAAAGATAGCCTGCTTAATCCTTATTTCTTTGTTTTTGGTGATAATAGCCGTGACTGGTCTCAGTACCTGGAAGAGTAAAATGATGACGCATCGGTTGCAGCTGCGGCAGATAGGCCGTGCCATAGCCTGAGTGAGTGATAACAGCACCTGAGCTGTAGCTTAGTCAATAACTCAGCTACAGGATTTAATGAACACTCGTACTGATTAGGCGTTGAGTCATATGTAAGCGCATGGCGGCATCTTCGGTAATGGTATGAAACAAATGGTGAGGGCTGGTTGATTTTTCAATGATTTCATCAAGATCATCGCAATGTTCACGGTAATAATCCAGCAAGCGTAAGTCAAAATGATTTAACGCCTGACTCAGAGGGTCTTTGCTTTGACGTTGACGGATGGTCTCCATGCCATCTTCAAAAACATTACCCAGACACATATGTACGGCTGAAAACAAAGTGACCCAGCCATTAAACCAGAACATCAGATCATGATCAAAGGTTTCACCCCCTGCGCCCTTACCTGCTAACATTTGTGTTAATAAATCTCTTTCGTTGACGGCTTCATGTAAAGCCATAGTATTGGCGCGGCCGTAGGCATCAATGGTGGTGCTGGTAAGCAGTAGATGGACATCGGGGTACTTTGATAAGATAAAAGTGGCGTCTTTAATCAGCGGTGTTGCCTGTTTCGGGTTTAATGGATTTCGTTTTAAACGCGAAGATGGTGCTGAAGATAAAACCTGAACCTGCTGTCCTCGGCGGCTCAATTCGTTTACCAGGCGAGCAAATACACCCTTGTGAAACAAATCCATAGAAAAATTTAAATGCCCCTGTTTGTGCAATAAACATAATTGAATCTCATCTTTAAACTTAGGCGCGGCTTCGACAATATTGGCGATCTTAGTGACAGGAATACGCTCAGATAAGTCTCCGTTGCGGCCAACGACTACCTCCTGGTGAAATTCATCGAAGCTAATCTGTAGCATCACTTTGGCTTTCGGCCAGGTCACTGATCGTTGGCGAATGGCTGCTGCCATTTTCTCTAGCACCTGTTGTGTGATTTTACGATTATCGGCAAAATCACCGTTTAATAAAATGGCAAAGGTGGTGACGTTTTGCATTTTTGCTATGGCATCATAAAAGTGTTGCAGGTGTTTGGTTAGATCGCCACCAGTAAACAGGACGGACGTGGTCAACCCGCCAATCATCTCGTAGAGTAATGCCGGGTCTTCGGTATTGCTCATTAATGGGCGAAAAATAAACATGCAGTGCCGGCAGGTTTGCGGGCAGCCCATTGCTGGAATAATGCCCAGCTTGTTGAATGGTTGCAGCGTTTCAGCATTAGGCAGGGCATCAACTAAGGCAAGGCGTTGCTTGTCATCAGCGCCAAGCATTTCTGCATAACGGTTTTTTTCGTCCTTTGCCAGATCTTTATAGGCAAGAGCAAGCGTTTTATCGAAGAGATGCAGTGCTTGCCACTGTGTTTCTATATAGCTGGCGAGAGTAATCGCATTGCCTTTTTTTTCAAGCAGAGACAATAACTGCTGTTGCTGCGATGGAGCCGGTCCTTTATATTTTTGCCAATATGATATATAACGACCAATAAACTCGACTGTGCTGTTGCTACTGAGCATCATCTTTATTAAAAAAGCCTGTGCGCCTTTAGTAAAGGTGGCTAATACTTCAGCCTGGTAATCACTATGCACATGGTGCTGCAACCAGTTCCACGCATAGACATAGCTCATCAGAAAGCTTAGATTGTGTGCATCATCGGTTGTACACTGCTGACTAGATAATGACCCCTGCAACAAAAGTAGCATGTCACCTCTGGTCAGCCGGTTAATCTCGGTTTTAAAGCGTTGACGCATGGCTACTAGGTAGGCCTGGTGTGCATCGTGCTGTGCTTCCGCACTAATGGTGATTTTACTAGAAGGTCGACCAGACTTGATGGCGATGTTTATATTCATTAGTTGACCGTGCGTATTGTGTTTTAGACGTTGAACCAATTCTACACCTGATTGGTAAAAAAAGCGTTTTATAGCTTTACCCTTTTAAAAACACTATATTTTCCAAAGATTTGCACTATCATTTGCATCTATACATAGGAATTAGGGCTAACACATAGGGAGTAGGGTTTTACTGAGGCTTGACAAGAAACTAAGCTAATGTTTTTTAGCGGTAAACCGATACTATAGTGGTCGGTTAATTTTTAGTCTTACAGAGAGAGAAGCAAAACAATGTCGGTTAAAAAGGTGGTATCAAACGACGGGAAAATAGTCCGTCTTAGCGTTAACGGCCGCTTTGATTATAAAATAACGAAAGAATTCCGCGAGTCATACAAGCAGGCGGTAAGTCATCAAGGTATTATTTATTACGTCAATTTAAACAACACCTCTTACATCGACAGCTCGGCGTTAGGCATACTGTTATTACTGCGTGAATATGCGAAAGATAATGCTGGCAGGGTTATTATTGAACAACCTAGTGAGCTGGTGAACCAGATCTTAAAAGTGGCAAATTTTGGAAAGCTCTTTACTATTAATAAAACACGCTCAAAACCGCTTTTAGTTTCGGTTAAAACAAAAGCAACAACTGACGTATAACCTAGGAGCTTGTCCGAGAACAGATAACCTACTGCAAATCCCATAAAAGCCATAAATTGAGCTTATTGAAATCGTTAAATAGAGCCTCCTCAAAAAGTAAATATATAATAAAAACAATAAGATAAGCGTACATAGGGTATAATAAGTGCACGAAAACTAGCGATTTCACCCCAAAAAGCGTGCACTATGATTCGATATACCAGTGAAAACCAATTGCCACTGTCTGGATTTGAAACACCCTTCGAAACCACACTCGATAGCAACAACCGTTGGGTCAGTCTTGCCCAACTCATCCCTTGGGATGAACTGGCAACCGCATATTATTCAAACTTTCATAATAGTCATGGACGCCCAGCGAAAGATGCGCGTTTAGTCATTGGCGCTGTCATTATCAAACACAAACTTTGCCTGAGTGACGAAGAGACCATTGAGCAAATTCGAGAGAACCTCTACTACCAATACTTTGTTGGTCTCAAGATGTTTCAAACCAAAGCCATTTTTGCACCCTCGCTGTTTGTTGAAATTAGAAAGCGCATGGGCGAACAAGTCTTCAACGCTTTTGAGCAAAGCATTATTAACCTAGTGAGTGACAAGCAATCAGAAAAATCTGACGATGACTCAGATGATTCTGGCACAGGCCAGCCGGTGGGAGAAAATGAAACCACCGATGAAGTCACCCATAAAGGCAAACTCATCTTAGATGCAACGGTGGTTGAACAAGCGATACGTTATCCGACGGATCTAGGGCTGTTAAATGAAGCACGTGAAATCAGCGAAAAAATAATTGATGAACTGCATCCCCACACCTCCTTTAATAAAAAGCCGCGCACTTATCGTGAAAAAGCCAGGAAAGCCTATCTTGCCATCGTCAAACGTCGCCGGCCAGGAAAGAAACTGTACCGCAAAGGGAATAAGCAACAGCTTCAGTACCTACG
>CAZMLD010000224.1:0-4157 GCA_964566975.1 uncultured Thiotrichaceae bacterium
AAGGTTGTGAGTTGACGTTTTCGTCATCTTTGGTGAAATCCAAACCACCGCGCAACACTTCGTAAACTGCACGACCGTAGTTTTTAGCAGATAAACCCAGTTTAGGCTTAATGGTACAACCCAGCATTGGACGACCATATTTATTCATTTTGTCGCGTTCTACCTGAATACCATGTGGTGGACCATTACATGTTTTGATGTAAGCAAGTGGGAAACGAATATCTTCCAGACGTAATGCGCGTAGTGCTTTAAAGCCAAATACATTACCAACTAACGAAGTCAGTACGTTAACCACTGAACCTTCTTCAAATAAATCGATGGGGTAAGCGATGAATGCGTAATGACAGGTATCATCACCAGGCACGTCTTCGATGCGGTAACAACGGCCACGGTAGTAATCCATATCAGTCAATAGATCAGTCCAGACCGTGGTCCATGTACCCGTTGAAGACTCAGCAGCAACCGCAGCTGATACTTCTTCACGGTCAACCCCAGGTTGCGCGGTGATTTTAAAACAAGCCAATAAATCAGAGTCAAGCGGAACATAGTCCGGTTGCCAGTAAGTTTCGCGGTAATCTTTGACGCCCGCTTCATATGTCTTAGCCATGGAGTTCTCCTAATGAGTTGATAACCCTTTGATGTATCCAGAAATTCAGTGAAGTCATCGCTGGCTGCTACCTATCTCTGGGTTGAATACAATTAGCGGCATTTACCGCATGTGGTGCATTATGTTGAAAAATGCCCATAAATTGAAATTGATTGTTTCTATTTTTACTATAGAATATCCTCTATGACTTACACCTCCATTAACAATCTCATCCGACATGTTACTTTGCGCCAGTTGCAAATCTTTGAGATGGTTGTTCGTCTTGGTGGTTATACTCGTGCAGCGCATGCGCTGCATTTGACGCAGCCAACGGTGTCCATGCAGATTAAAAAGCTTAGTGAAGCCTTGGGTATGCCACTGCTTGAACAGGTGGGGCGACATGTCCAGCCCACTGCTGTCGGGCGAGATGTTTATTCGGCTGCTCAAGAAATTCTTGGGCGGATGATGGCACTGGAGGATTCGGCATCGGAACGCCAAGGTGTGGTAAAAGGTGATTTACATATTGCGGTTATCACCACCGCTAAATATTTCATGCCTCGGCTGTTAGGCGCTTTTATCGCCCAGCATCCGCTGGTTAAACCCAGACTGACGGTGACAAACAGGGCAAACGTGCTGCAACGTCTTAAATCTAATGATGATGATCTTCTTGTTATGGGGCAGGTGCCAGGGCAGCTAGCAGTAGAAGTTCACCCGCTTACAGATAATGAGTTAGTGGTCGTGGCATCACCTGATCATCCATTAGTCAATGAGAAAAATATTGCTTTGCAGGCACTGAGTCAGGAACGATTTCTGGTGCGAGAAGCGGGTTCTGGAACGCGTCAGGCGGTCGACCGATTACTGGTCGAGCAGGGCGTTCAAATTGTTCCTTATATGGAGTTGGGAAGCAGTGAAGCGATAAAGCAGGGGGTTATGGCTGGTTTGGGTATTTCCGTGCTGTCACGGCGCAACTTGCGCCTGGAACTGGTTAATAATCATATTGTGATATTAAACGTAAAGGGTTTTCCGCTAATTCGCCGTTGGTATGCAGTGCACATGAAGAAAAAACGGCTGTCTTTGGCAGCATGGACATTCTTGCAATTTATTCTTTCTGAAAGCGGTCGCATATTAAGTGATGCCCCTGTTTCAGACAAAATCAAATAAATATGTTTTCATCGAATACTGATATCCAGCATGCCCTCGGCGGCTTATGTGCAGACTGCTGATGGTGAGCAATCTTTGCTGGAGCAGCGGGAGCTGTTTGACATTCTGGAGCAGCAATCGAGTGAAAACTCGGATAGCATTGATCTGGAAGATGCCATTCGTGCCATGGAAGTGGCGCAGAGTGTGCCTTTTCATGCTTCAGCACATATAAATAAGGTATAGAGATACATGGCTGTGGCGTTAACCTGTCCAGACAGGAATACGTTTCGAATAATACGATTAATAAATCGACAATATACGAGTTTTCTAATAACTCATCTCGCTATAAGATGTGTTTTTTATTAGCGAAATGACTGTGATGATTTTAAAGTATGTGGATTATTTGCAGGAATCAGGTTTCATTTAAAAGGGGTATATAGCAATGGTTGATGTAACTAAACTTTTAGGATCTTTACTTAGCAGTGGCGCGGCTACGGGTTTTGCAGGTGGTATGGCTGGTGGCGTAGCGAGTAAAATGCTGACGAGCAAGTCGGGGCGTAAATTAGGTAAAAATGCCCTCAAACTGGGCGGTGTTGCTGCGGTAGGGGCGTTGGCATTCACCGCCTATAAGCGCTACAGCAAGCCTGGGGATGCAGCCGCAGCGACACCATCTACTGAGAGCATTAATGAAATTAGCGCTGCGCCACCAGGCTCTGCATTTATGCCGAAGGAAGACGATACCGCCGCCAATAATGCGCTAAGCTTGGTGCTAGTGCGTGCGATGATAGCGGCCGCTCGCGCTGATGGGCGCTTAGACGCTCAGGAAAGTCAGGCAATTTTTCAGAAAATTGAAACCTTGGGGCTGGACAGTGAAAGCCAGTCACTTCTGGTGCAGGAGATGGGGCACCCCGTTGATGTTGATGCCATTGTCAACAGTGCCAGTAACCCAGAAATTGCCGCAGAAATTTATATTGCTTCACTGCTGGCTGTTGAAGTCGATAACGCGGCTGAAAAATCCTATCTTGGCATGTTAGCTGCTCGGCTACAGTTACCACCCGACCTAGTCGTTGAGCTTGAGCGTCAGGTAGAGGCACAAAGAACATTTGCCTGATAATCTGAGAGTATAAATCATGAGTTCAACCATACTGGCGCAAGTTGCAAAACAACGAGAAGAGCTGAAAAAACTTCTGGATGAAAGCATGTTGAGCTTGGCGCAGGGTTGTGCTCGTTGTATGCACGAAAAATCTGCACTGGATGATTTGCTCGTCGCGCATATGTCGAGTGCTAAATTCATCAAGTATTTGTGGGTGCTGGATCATACCGCGCATCAGTTGACTGCCACAATATCTAAAAAAGGCTTAAAAGAAGAGTGGCGAGGCAGGGATAGAGCGGCCCGGAACTATATGCAGGCAGCGCTGAATGGCGACCGTTTTTATCTCTCTGATGCTTATATCAGTCGCAACCGCAAACGGCCGTCACTGACTGCGGTACAAACAATCATTGATGACGATGGCAAGACAGTCGGCTTTTTAGGTGCAGATTATGATCTGCGTGAGCTACCACACACGGCAAAACTAAATCTGGACAAGCGTGGCTGGCAACAGATGAAAGGTGATCCAGCCATTCGCCAGGGTTTGTTTGCTCAGCAACGCGTAGTCAGTGCCATGGACGAAAAAATAGATGACATCCTGAGCCTGATGGAAGAACTGATCGTCGCGCATGGTGTATTTCATGTCACGCTACACTTTTCAAGCAGTCGAGCAACGTTATGGTTGGTTGATAACCCGTATGAATATCGGATACTCGATATTACCGAACTAACCGATGCCAGCTTATCGCTGGCTTTTCCTCGGCGTCGTTATTTTGATTTGGCAAAAGTACCAGAAGGAAAAATTAGCCGAGTTTTGACGCAATTCAAAAACTTACGTTTTGCAGATGAAAACATTTATCTGCGTTCGGCTTCGTTGAATATTGTCAATGAGAAAGTGTGGCTGAATTTTTCATGCGACGGTTCACACTATATGTCTTATGATGAATTTCTTGAGAAAGGTAATAATTTCTGGTTTGGCACGAAATAATAAAAACAGCTCTGCAAACTTCTCGCTTTCAAATTTTTTGTCTCTTTCTTAGCGGCCTTTACTTGGCTGTGTCGTGCCAAGGTCTCTCTTAGTTGTCAACCCCCTTTCAGCTTTGTACTTGCACTAATTACGGTCAACTGTACCGCTATGATAGCGTTTCAGTGACGCTCATGCTTGCGAATACGCAGCCACGTCAAGTTTTTTTTATAACCGGTTAGGCTATCAATGTTTTCGCTATTTTCCTGTTAAACCTTTTACCAATATCCCTACATAGCATCTCAGCCCGTCCCGATCACCGATCTATAAGTAACTTTTGTGCAGCTTAGAACGACGACTTATTGAGAAGACATCGT
>CAZMLD010000225.1:0-4135 GCA_964566975.1 uncultured Thiotrichaceae bacterium
AACCTGTTTTAACAAAGCTAGGCGCTGAGGAAGTTGCTGTTTAATCCAGTTGTTAAGCTTTAGTCGGCTGCTGGGGAATATAACGAACAATACGCTAAGCCCACTCCAGCAGTGCTTCCTGTTTCGTCAGACACCAGCAACGGTGTAAGGGTTTGCGTCTAAAATCTTCCGTTATCGTTTGTGTTGATATCTCCTTGATAAAACAATCCTCTTTTATGCTGTCATCCAGTTTAAAACTTTTGGCATTGGTAGAAAATATAATTCGGCCATCATCTGCTAACAAAGCCAGGCAGCCACTTAAAAGTGCTGCGTGATCACGATTAATATCTAACGACGTTTCCATTTTTTTAGAGTTTGAAAAAGTGGGTGGATCAATAAAAATTAACTGGTATTTTTTATTTTCCTGTATTGCTAGCTGCATCCATTTCAGGCAGTCTTCACGAATAAATTTATGCTTATCTGATGCATAAACATTATCAGTATAGCCATTTGTTGCCAGATTTTCTTTTGCCCAGCTTAAATAGGTGTTTGACATATCCACTGTTGTGGTTGAGCTTGCGCCGCCTGCTGCTGCATAAACTGTTGCACTACCGGTATAGGCGAACAGATTTAAAAAGCTACGTTTATTTGCCAGCATTTTAATTAGCTGGCGCGTGTTTCGATGATCGAGGAATAACCCAGTATCAATATAGTCATACATATTGATAATAAATTTCAAGCCATTTTCATGAACGGTAATTCTATGGTCTTTTTTGTCCTGCCTGTTATATTGTGCCGAGCCCTGCTGTTTTTTACGTACTTTTAAAACAACTTTTTCCTGCGATGTTTCGAGAATATCGGCAACCACATCAATGACATCATTGACCCGCTGAAACGCCCGATTTTGATCAATGGTTTTCGGTGCTTGGTATTCCTGGACATGTACCCAGCCTTCATATTTATCAATGGCTACGGCATATTGTGGTATATCGGCATCATAGACTCGGTAACAGCTTACCTTGTTTTTTCTTGCCCATTTTTTTATATGCTTAACATTTTTTTTCAGGCGATTAACAAACATCAATGCATGTTCTGAAGCCACTTTATTATTAACGGTTTTATCGTCAGCATCAGTAAACGAGTGCTCTTTATTTAATGAGGAAGGAACGGTATCCCCCTGCTCAGCAAGGCTGTTTAGTTGCGCTGATTTTATTTGTGAACGGACTTTGTACTGATAAAGTACAGACTTTAGCGCGCCATTGTATAAGGTGTTTTTGCGAAACGCACGTAAGCCCAGGCTTTTTGCCAGTTCCTGTTCTGTGGTGATGATGACAGCCGTCCAGCCATTAAAATGCGCTTTTAACTGTTGCCCAAAACGATGATACAGTGTGCGTAACAGCTGCACCTGGCCAATACGTTTACCATAAGGTGGATTGGTGACTAGCAAACCTGCTGTTTCTGTATCTGGCGTTAAATCTTTGCTAGCATCGCGCAAAGAAATTTTTATGGTGGACAATAATTCAGCAGATAAGCCTGCACTTTTAATATTTTTTCGCGTAATTTCTAGAAGCTCTTCATTGTTGTCACTGCCACATATCACTGGCAGTGTACGTAGTCCTTTTTGTCTTTTTTGTTGTGCGTCAAGGATGATCTCATCCCACTGGCGCGAATGCTGTTGCAACAAAAACGGCTTCCAGTTACTAAAACCAAACTTGCGCCCATTATGATGACGCAATAAACCTGGTGCTATATTGGCCGCCATCATTGCTGCCTCAATAACTAAGGTACCACTACCACACATCGGGTCATAGAAGGGTTGACCCTGTTCATAATACGCTGACCATTTGGCACGGTATAACATGGATGCCGCCAGCGTTTCACGCAACGGCGCGTTGCCCGCAGCCTGTCGATAACCACGTTTATGCAGGGCATCGCCTGACAGGTCGATATAGAGTAAACATTCCCTGTCACTAAGATAAACGTTAATCCTTATATCAGGGTCGTCTCTATCAATAGAAGGTCGTTGCTCTAAATTGTTCATAAACTGGTCAACAATCGCATCTTTAACCCGTAGTGTTGCATAATGGCTATTGGTAACGACTGAATGTGAGCTGAAACAATCTATTGTCAGCGTATTATTTTCTGAAAAATGCGCTGACCAGTCAATGCTGATTATTTCATTGTACAAATCTTCATCAGATTCGATGTTAAACGATTTTAACTGTAATAATATGCGGCTAGCTACGCGCGACCAGAGGCAGGCTTTTAAACCCTGAGCAATGTCACCACTAAACGCAACACCACCTGTGTGCAGTTTTGTCTGGGTGATATTGAGCTGTTCCAGTTCTTTCTGGACTAAATCTTCAACACCTTTAGAGCAGGTGGCAAAAAAATCATGTGATGAATTCAAAGTGGTTATCTATATTTTAAGTGAAAAGGGGGTACTAACAAATGAAACAGGTCTCATGCTTCTGTCATTTTTTTTGCCTCAACGGCCAGTAATAATGGAATGCCATTGCGAACAGGATAAACTAATTCATCCTGTTCGCAAATAAACGTTTTATGTCGAGATTTATACAACAAAGGGCCTTTGCATAAGGGGCAGACCAGTATCATTTGTAGTTTTTTTTTCATTATACAGTGGCAGAATATTGCTTCAAAATTAGTAACTACTCAGCGTGTTATTTACATAAGGATGCAGCTTATTGATTTTTAAGGCATCTGCAACATGGATGTTGCAGTAGAGCGTACATGGATGTATTTACAGCGACCTTAAAAATCAATAAGCTGCATCCTTTTTCTAAATGACGCTGAGTAGTTAGCAAAATTATTTCTTGAGTAAGGCTAATAAGCGTACATCAAGCTGTGCTTGCAGTGTACTAGAAAACTCAGCATTAACACTTAAAACCCAAGCATCTGGCAATGTCAGCTGACGGCATTTAACCGCATCTTTTTCCGTCATTATAATACAGTCTGTATGCCAGTCTGAAAAATCATGCTGTTGATATTGATGGTGGTCAGCAAATGCATGTTCGATTATGTCCATGCCGTTTTCAGTTAGCTGCTGAAAAAAACGTGATGGATGCCCTATTCCTGCTACCACGTGTATCCTCCCCTGTTTTATGAAAGAGGATAAATCCCTGCTATTTTTACCATTGAGCTGTGTTAGCCCAGTCATCTGTAAGGTATAGAAACAGTCGCTCGGTGCATCGACATTGCTACCATTATATACCACCAGATCAACCTCTTCTAACCGAGATGTTTGCTCACGTAGCGGGCCGGCAGGCAGGCAAAAGCCATTGCCAAACCTTCTTGTCGCATCTACTACGGCTATTTCGATATCTCTTCTCATCCGATAATGCTGTAAGCCATCATCAGAAAATACAATATCACATTGATTATTTTTTAATAAACAGTTTATTGCTGCCACGCGATCGGCAGCAACAACGACAGGAACATGGCAACGCTGAAATATCATCAAAGGTTCATCACCTACCTGCTGTGCCTGATCGCTACTGGTCAGCTGCTTAACACCAGTAAAATTGCCACCATAACCTCTGCTCACCACGCCTGGTCTGTAGCCTTTTTTAGAGACATAGTCGCAAAGCGAAATTAACAATGGTGTTTTACCACTGCCACCAGCAACAATGTTACCCACAATGACAACGGGGACTGAGGCGGTAAAACTTTTTTTTATGTTTAGTTGATAAAGCTTTCGCCGAATATTGCTCACCAGGCAATAAAGAGCCGACAGAGGCAGTAATAATGCGACAAGAAAGATGCCTGTAATGCCTGGCTGATACCAGTAATGATCTAACGATTTCACCGTGAAAACTATTCTTCAAAGTTCATTTGATGTAAAGCAGCATAGTGCCCATTCAATGCCAGCAACTGTTGATGCGAGCCTTTTTCTACAATGCGGCCTTTATCCATCACTACAATAATATCCGCGTTTTCAATGGTTGAAAGCCGATGTGCAATAATTAAGGTGGTGCGATTTTTCATTAAATTTTCCAGCGATGCCTGTATAAATCGTTCCGATTCTGTATCAAGTGCCGAGGTTGCTTCATCAAGAATCAGTATCGGTGCGTTATTCAACAACGCGCGTGCAATAGCGATTCTTTGGCGTTGCCCACCCGATAACATTACACCTCTT
>CAZMLD010000226.1:0-4135 GCA_964566975.1 uncultured Thiotrichaceae bacterium
GACATCCTGACCAAAGAAATTGAGTTTTATAAGGATGATAAACAATCGTTGTTTCATCTACCTGACTGGGAAACCCTGCCTTACGATGTGTTTTCCCCGCATCAGGATATTATTGCCGAAAGATTAACCACGCTTTATGCGCTACAAAAAATTCGTGGTGGCGATATTTTAATCATTCCATTAAACACACTGGCACAGCGTCTGCCGCCAAAAAGCTATATTCAGGGCAATATTTTAAGCTTAAAAATCAATCAAAAATTAGCTATTGATGACTTTCGCCGTGATTTAGAGGCCAGCGGGTATATCAATGTCTCTGAAGTGATGGAACATGGTGAATTCGCCATCCGCGGCTCGATTATTGACCTGTTTCCAGCAAGTTCTACCATGCCCTACCGCATTGATTTATTCGACGATGAAATAGAAACCATTCGCTGCTTTGACCCGCAAAGCCAACGTTCAGACAATACCGTTAAAAGCATCGAGCTCTTACCCGCGCGGGAGTTCCCCAGCGATGAAGCCGGTATAAAAAAATTCCGCGAGCGTTATCGAGAAGTGTTATCCGGTGACCCGTTGGACAGCATTATTTATAAAAGTGTCAGTGACGGTATTATGCCAGCGGGTATTGAATATTATTTGCCGATATTTTTTAACGATAATGAACTTAATACCCTGTTTGACTATTTGCCCCGATCATCGCTTTTTATTGCTCCGCTGGAGTTAAAGCAACATCTGGAGGCGTTCGATGCGGAAGTGAACCAGCGTTATGAACAACGCCGACACGACATTGAACGCCCTGTTCTCTCGCCCGAATACCTGTATCAAACCACCGCTGAAATAACCCATGCATTAGATCAAAACCGAGTTGTTTATACCTCGAAAAATAAGAACACTGATGAACAATACAATGCCAGTGTAAAAACACCACCCGACCTGATATTACAAACCCGACTGGATGAGCCCGCACAGGCACTGAGCAGTTATATTAATCAATTTTGTACAACGGGCAAAGGCCGACTCTTATTTGTTGCCGAAACCAGTGGCCGACGTGAAGTCTTATTAGAGCTATTACGCAACCATAAAATACACCCTTTAGTTTGTAAATCATGGCAAGAATTTATTGCCTGTGAAGATAAAATCTGCATCACCGTTTCAGACATCACGCAAGGGCTGGTGCTGCTTGCATCAAACACGGTTAAAACAGACATTGCCGTCATTACTGAAGCACAAATTTACGGTCAACGTGCCATTCAAAAAAGGCGCAGAAAAAAACGTGGCGCCGACAGTGATGCCATCGTGCAAAATCTTACCGATTTAACCATCGGCGCACCAGTCGTGCATATCGACCACGGTGTTGGTCGTTATCTCGGTCTGGAAAAGCTCAAAGGAGAGGGTTATGATGCAGAATTTTTGTTACTGGAATATGCTGGTAATGACAAATTGTATGTGCCCGTTTCATCACTGCATCTCATCAGCCGTTATACCGGTGCTTCTGCTGAAAAAGCGCCAGTACACAGATTAGGCTCAGGTCAGTGGGAAAAAGCCCGTAAAAAAGCCGCCAAACAGGCGCGTGACGTGGCTGCTGAATTGCTCGATATTCATGCCCGCCGTGCGGCTGTACAGGGGCGTTCTTACTATGTTGATGACAACGAATATGCCAGCTTCTGCAACAGTTTTCCGTTTGAAGAAACCCCCGACCAGGAAAGCACCATCCATGCTGTGTTAGAAGATTTACGCAGCCCCCAACCGATGGATCGAGTGGTTTGTGGTGATGTGGGTTTTGGCAAAACCGAAGTTGCCATGCGTGCCGCCTTTGTCGTCGCCTATTCTGGTCAACAGGCCGGTAAACAGGTTGCCATCCTGGTACCAACGACTTTATTAGCACAACAACACTACCAAAATTTTAGCGATCGTTTTGCCGACTGGCCGATAAAAGTCGCCTGTTTGTCTCGTTTTAATAGCGCCAAAAAACAAAAAGAAATATTACAAAGTTTGGCCGCTGGTCAAGTTGATATTGTTGTCGGCACACACAAACTCTTACAAAAAACGGTTAAATACCATGACCTGGGCCTGATTATTGTCGATGAAGAACACCGCTTTGGTGTTCGCCACAAAGAACACGTTAAGTCACTACGCGCCGAAATTGACATATTAACCTTAACCGCCACGCCGATTCCCAGAACCTTAAATATGTCGCTGGCGGGTATTCGAGACTTATCGATTATTGCGACACCGCCCATGCAAAGGCATTCCATCAACACTTTTGTCACACAATGGGATGACACCCTTATTCAGGAAGCCTGCCAACGCGAATTGAAACGTGGCGGACAGATTTACGTGTTGCATAACGAAGTAAAAACCATCGAAAAAATCACTCGAGATATCCAGGCATTAGTGCCAGAAGCTCGCGTTGAATTCGCGCATGGACAAATGCCGGAGAAACAACTGGAACAGGTAATGCTGGATTTTTATCATCAGCGTTTCAGCATTTTAGTGGCAACCACCATTATTGAAAGTGGCATTGACGTGCCCACTGCCAATACCATCATCATTAACAAGGCTGACCGTTTAGGCCTGGCACAATTACATCAAATACGTGGCCGTGTTGGTCGCTCGCATCATCGTGCTTATGCTTATCTGCTTACACCGCCTCCCGCAATGATGACAGATGACGCGAAGAAACGTCTGAATGCTATTGAATCACTTGAAGATCTAGGCGTTGGTTTTACCCTGGCAACACACGATATGGAAATCCGTGGCGCTGGCGAATTACTGGGTGAAAATCAGAGTGGGCAGATTTCCGAAGTGGGTTTCACGCTGTACAGCGAATTGCTGGACAGAGCCGTCAAAGCATTAAAACGGGGTGAAGTACCCGACCTGGATGCTCCCTTGCATGCAGGCATAGAAATTGACATCGGCCTGCCTGCATTAATCCCCGATGACTATGTTTTTGATATTCACCAGCGCCTGATGTTATATAAACGTATTGCCAGTGCCAGCACCCAGGAACTGCTTGATGATATTCGTGTTGAACTTATCGACCGCTTTGGCCTGTTACCAGATTATCTAAAAAACCTATTTTCAGTAACGACAATAAAACTTGCCGCGCAGGATATTGGTATCGTCAATATTCAAGTTGTCGACAGTGGCACCAAGCTAAAATTTAATGAACAGCCAAATATCAACCATGTTAAATTAATCGAAATGATTCAGACTCAGCCCAGCCTTTATCATTTTGATGGTAAACAAACATTCCGTATACTGGAATCATTTGATGATGTCGAGGAACAAGTGAGGCAAATTTACCATGTCATTAACACCCTAGGTCTGCAGCAAGCAGCCGCATAAATTTATTTTTAACAGACTCTAATGAAAATTCTAACCACCCTGTTTATACTATTATTTGCCGCTGGCAGTGCCTTGGCTGAAGATGCCGCATCAGAAAAACCCTTAAGGCAGTTCGATGTCGAAATCATCATATTTGAAGATGCACGTGCGCGTTACTTAATGAGTGAAAACTGGGCACTCAACCTTCAACCAGATGAGCTAGCTGTTACTGAAACAGAAAAAAATAAAGTGCCTGTGTATCCTGTTGGTCTCAGCAGCAAAAACATTAATGCAGATCGTTTTCAGATTATAAAAACTGGAATCCTCAGCACACAGTACCGAAGAATCAACATTTCCTCAGAATACAATGTTTTGTTTCATGGCGCGTGGCGACAGGTCGGTCTCGACAGAAATAACGCCTTTGAAATAAATATCAATGAACTGGAGAACGCACATACCAGCAGATCAGAAAATACCGTCACGGGCACGTTTAAACTCGTTCTCTCTCGGTTTTTACACATGCACAGCCAGTTAGAATACCATCGAGAAGTCATGTTACGCGCAGAGCCGGAAATGACCGGCTCAGTAACAGATTTAACCCGTTCGGCGGTAAGTCATCTCACTCTTAGCGAAAGACAACGGACAGCCCTCGTTAGTGATGCCACCAGCCATGATGTTTTTCAGCAGTTAAATACATTTCCGATAAACAGTCAGCGCCGTATGCGTAGCAGCGTATTACACTACATCGACCACCCCTTAGTCGGTATGCTGATACAAATAAACCGGACTGAAACATCAAATTAAACGCTAG
>CAZMLD010000227.1:0-4131 GCA_964566975.1 uncultured Thiotrichaceae bacterium
AACAAACCGGCACTGCATTATTTCTGGTTGGCCATGTCACGAAAGAAGGCGCACTTGCCGGGCCACGAGTACTGGAGCACATGGTCGACACCGTGCTTTATTTTGAAGGTGACCCTGGTGAACGCTACCGCATGATTCGCGCCATAAAAAATCGTTTTGGTGCAGTCAACGAACTCGGTATTTTTGCCATGACCGATGAAGGTTTAAAAACCGTTAGCAACCCATCGGCCATTTTTCTCTCGCGTCATGAGCAACCCGTGCCTGGCAGCATCATTACCGTCACCCGCGAAGGCAGCCGCCCCTTACTCATCGAATTACAGGCGCTGGTAGACGAAAGCCATGGCAGCAGCCCGCGACGCGTCTGCCTTGGCTTAGACCCCAATCGCTTAAATATGTTACTCGCGGTGATGCACCGTCACGCTGGCATTATCATGTTTGATCAGGATGTGTTTATCAATGTTGTCGGTGGTGTGCGCCTTACCGAAACCTCGGCCGACACCGCATTAGTTCTTGCTGCTCTTTCAAGTTTTCGTGACCGACCGTTACCCAATGACGCTTTTACCTTTGGCGAAATCGGTTTAGCAGGTGAAATTCGCCCGGTAGCCAATGGTCAGGAGCGCCTTAAAGAAGCCGCCAAACACGGCTTTAAAACCGCCATCATTCCCAAAGCCAATATGCCCAGAAAAGGCGAAGACATCGAAGGCTTGGATATTATTGCGGTGCAGCGTGTTAGTGAGTTAATCGACGCGGCACTTGCACTTTAAAAGTACATGATGATACCTGCATAGCATCTCAGCCCGCCCTGATGACCCATCTATAAATAACTTAAGGTGCCTACTTAGCGTATTATTTTTTAGTCCGCAAATGACGCAAATGTAAAAAAATAAAACTTTGTGTTATTTTTTTTCGCGTTATTCGCATTTTTCGCGGACTATATTTTTAAGTTACTTAGAAGTTTGCTAAAATACGCCATGGCTAAAAAGACCCCCAATTTTGAAAAAGCACTAACCGAGCTTGAAACCTTGGTTGATGACATGGAACAAGGCAATCTCAGCCTGGAAGAATCACTAAAACGGTTTGAAAAAGGCATTGCTCTAAGCACTGAATGCCAACAGGCGCTACAAAATGCCGAGCTAAAGATTAAAGAGCTGGTCGAAAAAAACGGCAAATTACTCGAACAAGATATAAATCTGAGCGACTGATGACAACAAATGAATTCCTGTCACGTCTGAAAGGCTACCAAAAACGTGTTGATGCCGCTTTAGATGCACATCTACCCAATGATGACCCACCCGAGCATAATCTGGCGACAGCAATCCGTTATTCGGTTATTGGCGGCGGCAAGCGTATTCGCCCAGCAATGGTCTATGCTGCTGGCGAAGCAGTAGGCGCAGCCACTGAGTTGATGGACACTCCCGCCTGTGCGGTAGAAATGATCCACGCTTACTCATTAATTCACGACGACCTGCCCGCCATGGATAACGACGATCTGCGCCGAGGTCGCCCAACCTGTCATAAAGCGTTTGATGAAGCCACCGCTATTTTAGCGGGCGATGCATTGCAGGCCTTAGCCTATGAGATACTGGCAAAAAATAAACATAAAACGTTATCAGCGAAACGTCGCATAAAAATGCTGATCCTGCTTACCGAAGCCAGTGGCGCACATGGCATGGCAGGTGGTCAGGCGGTTGATCTGGCATCCGTGGGTAAACAGCTGAACCTTCGGCAACTGGAACACATGCACCAGCTGAAAACGGGGGCTTTAATTCGAGCCAGTATCCTGTTAGGTGGCATGTGTAAAAAAAACATTACACCACTGGAAATTAGCTGCTTGAGCAATTACGCGCAATGCATCGGCCTGTCTTTCCAGATTCAAGACGACATACTTGATGTCACTGCTGACACTGAAACGCTGGGCAAACCACAAGGCTCAGACCAAGCTCAGGAGAAACCCACCTTTCCAGCCATTATTGGACTGGAGAAATCTCGGCAACTGGCACTGGAACAACATCAACTGGCATTAAAACATCTTGAGCCATTAAGCGATAAGGCCGATGGATTACGTCTGCTATCTGCTTACATCGTAGAACGTCAGTATTAAATAAGATAAGGGGTTTTCAATACACATGCCATCCTCAGACTCAAACTGGTCGCTGCTGGAATCGATCGACTCACCCGCCGATGTACGCAAGCTCAACCGCCTGCAACTAAAAGAACTGTCACGCCAGTTGCGCGAGTTTTTACTAAAAAGCGTTTCCACAACGGGTGGTCACCTGTCTGCTGGCCTTGGCACCATTGAACTCACGGTGGCATTACATTCTGTTTTTAATACACCGTATGACCGCCTAGTCTGGGATGTAGGCCACCAGACCTACCCGCACAAAATCCTCACTGGTCGCCGCGAAAAAATGTTTGGCTTGCGTCAGAAAGGCGGCATCTCTGGCTTTCCTAAACGTGAAGAAAGTGAGTATGATGCTTTCGGTACGGGGCATTCAAGCACCTCGATTGCTGCCGCGCTCGGTATGAGCATTGCCGCCAGACAGAACAAAGAAAACCGCCACTGTGTAGCCATCATTGGTGACGGCGCGATGACTGCCGGCATGGCGTTTGAAGCACTCAACCATGCCGGCGACAACGATGCCAATTTGCTGGTTATACTCAATGACAACGACATGTCCATCTCACCCAATGTCGGCGCACTGTCCAACCACCTGACCCGACTTCTATCTGGCGAGCTGTTCTCAACACTGCGCGAAGGCGGTAAAAAAGTACTGGAGAACATACCGCCAGCGCTGGAACTGGCACGGCGGACCGAAGAACATGTTAAAGGTATGGTTGCCCCTGGAACGCTTTTTGAAGAGCTGGGTTTTCATTATTTTGGGCCGGTTGATGGCCATGATCTGGACACACTAATTCCTGTATTAAACAACATCAACCACCAGAACGGCCCTAGACTGCTGCATATTCGAACCCGAAAAGGCAAAGGTTATTTTCCAGCTGAAGACTGCCCGATTAAATACCACGGTGTTAAGGCCTTTGATTTAAACACCGGTATAACCAAAACGGCAAACAAAACAACAGACACCCCAAAACCACCCAGTTACACTGAAGTGTTTGGCCAGTGGTTATGTGATATGGCCGCACACGACGAGCGCTTACAGGCCATCACACCAGCCATGCGAGAAGGCTCTGGTCTGGTTGAATTTTCTAAAAAATTCCCACAACGCTATTTTGATGTCGGCATTGCCGAGCAACACGCCGTTACCCTTGCCGCTGGCATGGCCTGTGACGGTTTAAAACCAGTGGTTGCCATTTATTCTACCTTTTTGCAGCGGGCTTACGATCAACTGATCCACGACGTTGCCATGCAGAATTTACCGGTTGTGTTTGCCATTGATCGTGCAGGCATTGTTGGTGCCGATGGCGCTACCCACACGGGCGCTTATGACATCAGCTTCTTACGCTGTATTCCTAACATGGTGATTATGACACCGTGCGATGAGGCTGAGTGTCGCGGTTTATTAACCACCGCTTTTTTGCACGACGGCCCCAGTGCGGTGCGCTATCCGCGTGGCGCTGCAACTGGTGTCAACCTACCCGAGAAACTTGAAGCCTTGCCCTTGGGTCAGGCGCAACAAAAAAGACAGGGCACGGGTAAAAATAAAAGCAGGATTGCCCTACTGGTTTTTGGCACCCTGCTGGCGACCGCCATGGAAGTCGCAGAAGAACTCAACGCCAGCGTTTACAGCATGCGTTTTGTCAAACCGTTAGACACAAAAACCATCGACGAAATCATCTTACAACACGACTTACTTGTCAGCATCGAAGATAATGCTATCGCCGGTGGTGCTGGCAGCGCAGTTGCCGAATATCTTAATACACGCCCATTCAGTAGCCGACCACAACCGATAAACATACTACATATCGGTTTCCCAGACAAACTCATCAGCCATGGCCAAACCGATGAGCTGCTTGTCGACTGGCAGCTTGATAAATCAGGCATGCTACAAAGCATTCGTAATCGGCTTGAGCAGTTAGCCACTGCCCATACCACTGACTCGTAAATTTCTTTACTCGTGGCATGGCTGTGAGGCGTTGCATAGCCGAGATTAACGCCTGAAACCTTAGGAG
>CAZMLD010000228.1:0-4124 GCA_964566975.1 uncultured Thiotrichaceae bacterium
GATCAGCATTCAGCTCGCTGTATATAGACGACAGATTTGCTTGTGAACAGCTTCATCATCAGCTCGCGCTGAGATACAACGTGAACATTAGTAATATGGTATAAAGCTTCAACGCTTTCCTTACAACTTATTTTACAAACAGAACAGATTAGTGTGGTTTATTCTGCTCATTTTCTAAGGCCTTAGCAGTAATTTCCTGATACAACTGTACAACTTGCTGGCAGAAATCGTTTAACTGAGGATAACTAAACATCATAGGCATAGATCGTTCGGCATCTTCAATAACTTTTTCCAGAAAATCAAGTTCACCTTCGTTAACTTGTTTACCACTGTTAACTTTTTCTCTAATCTTAAGCAAAACGGGAAGCCTGCGCTTCTCAAACTCTTCCAGTAGTACCTGCATAATGCCTATTTGTTTGTCGAGTATTGTGTTCATACTTTAATAGTATATACCACGACACAAAAAGTATTGACATATATCAAAAAAACATGGCAGCTGGACAGGAAAATACTGATGTAATGCCCAGTCTGTGTTATTTTTTCTGTTGTCCACAACAACACGGATGGCTTATTATGGCTCTTTTAAAAAATGCGTGGGCAAACCAACGTCTCCTTTTAATGCTGTCATTCACACTTCATAGGTGGTGGATGCCACTTTGCCACCATGCCCTGTCCAGTCAGTATGAAAATACTCACCGCGTTTTTTATCCACGCGTTCATAACTATGCGCCCCAAAATAATCACGCTGTGCCTGCAATAAATTTGCTGGCAGGCGCTCACAACGATAACCGTCAAAATAAGATAGTGCAGATGAAAATGCCGGTGCTGGAATCGCATTTTCAGCCGCAAGTATCACCGTTTTACGTAAACCTGTTTGCGCTAGTTTTAGTGCCTCGGTAAAAAATGCGTCCAGCACCAGATTTTCCAGTGTAGGATTTTTTTCGTACGCCTCTTTTATATTCCCCAAGAAAGTACTACGTATAATACAGCCACCGCGCCACATTAATGCGATTTCACCATAGTTTAACTTCCAGCCATATTCTTTTGCCGCTTCTGCCATCAACATAAAACCCTGTGCATAAGAGATGATTTTTGATGCATATAAGGCATCACGGAGCGCGTTTAATGTTTCGCTTTTATCAACGGCTGGCTTAACCTGCACTCGCGCACCTAGGATGGCTGACGCCCGTACCCGCTCATCTTTTAGTGACGACAGGACTCGCGCAAATACCGCTTCGCCTATCAGTGTTAATGGCACACCCAGATCGAGTGCGCTGATACCCGTCCACTTACCCGTACCTTTTTGACCGGCAGTGTCAAGTATCTTGTCTATTAGTGGCTCGCCATCTTCATCTTTAACAGCGAAAATATCTTTGGTGATGTCTATCAGGTAAGAATCCAGCACCCCATTATTCCATTCTTTAAAAACCTCATGTATTTGCTCACTATTCAAACCTAAAACATGTTCCATCAATGCATAGGCTTCGCAAATTAACTGCATGTCACCATATTCGATGCCGTTATGCACCATTTTCACAAAATGACCCGCGCCGTCTGAGCCAACCCACTGACAGCAAGGCTCATCATCAACCTTTGCCGAGATCGCCTGGAAAATATCTTTAACCAGTGGCCATGCCGCAACATCACCACCAGGCATAATGGAAGGGCCAAAACGTGCACCCTCTTCACCACCAGAAACACCCGTACCAATGAAGTGTAGACCTTTGTCCCTTAGATAAGCAGTGCGCCGTATGGTATCTGGATAGTGTGAATTGCCACCATCAATAATCACATCACCGACTTCCAGCAATGGCAGTAATGACTCGATAAAGTGATCAACCACTTCACCGGCTTTTACCATCAACATGACCTTGCGCGGTTTCACCAGTGATTCAACCAGTTTTTCTAGGCTGCTGCTACCGATGACATTTGCACCTTTTGCCGGCCCATTAATAAATTCCTCGACCTTGCTGCTGGTACGGTTAAACACAGCAACACGATAGCCATGATCACTCATATTTAACACTAAGTTCTGTCCCATTACTGCCAGCCCGATCAAACCTATATCTGCTTTTTCCATCATTAGCACCCTTGCCTGTTATGAAGCGTTGCACAACTGTTTACCATATAGCAAATTTATGCAGCGATTACGATTATGTGAGTAGAGACACCTCGATATATTTTAATAAAGAATATTGCTGTATAACTGTTTGCAAAATTGTAGCATGTTGCTACCCTCCTCTTAGTTTCAGCTGAATTTAAGGTAGTATTAAGCGTTGCATAAGTTTTCGCTGCATATTTTTGTGACTGGCGTTAGCGCCAAGTCTATAAAGGTATATTTACCGCGTGTCACAAAAATATGCAGCGAAAACTTACGCAACGATTAATAAACACATAACAAAAACCATAACAAATAAAATTAAAAATATCATGGAAATAAATACCGTTAGCACCACCCCTTTCGACGACCAACGCCCTGGCACTTCCGGCTTACGCAAAAAAGTAACCGTATTTCAACAAACGCATTACCTGGAAAACTTTGTACAGTCGATTTTTAATGCACTGGACAATTTTCAGGGACAAACATTGGTGGTTGGCGGTGATGGTCGTTTTTATAATCGTGAGGCCTTGCAAACCATTATTAAAATGGCCGCAGCCAACGGTTTTGGCAAGGTTATTATTGGCCGTGGCGCGCTATTGTCAACACCCGCAGCGTCCTGCATCATTCGAAAATACCAAGCCTTTGGCGGTATTATTCTCTCTGCCAGCCATAATCCTGGTGGGCCAGATGCCGATTTTGGCATCAAGTACAATGCTGCCAATGGTGGGCCAGCAACAGAAAACATCACTGAAGCCATTTACCAGCAGAGCCTTGGCATCACTAGCTACCAGATCATAGAAGCGGCAGACATCAACATTGACCACCTCGGCATGCAGAAAGTGGCAAAAATGTCCGTTGACGTTATCGACCCAGTAAGTGATTACGCCGATCTGATGGAACAGCTATTTGATTTTAAAGCCATGCGCGAGTTGCTAGGCTCAGGCAGTTTTTCAATGTGTTTTGATGCGATGAATGCGATTACCGGCCCCTACGCACGCGAAATTCTTGAGAACCGCCTAGGGGCAACAGCCGGTTCTGTATTGCGTGGCACTCCGTTGACTGATTTTGGCGGCGCTCACCCTGACCCTAACCTGGCTCACGCTAAACAGCTGGTTAGCATTATGCATGGTGAGCAGGCACCTGACCTTGGCGCTGCCTCTGACGGCGATGGCGACCGTAACATGATTCTTGGCGCTAACTTTTATGTTACCCCCAGCGACAGCTTGGCAATACTCGCCGCCAATGCCACCCTTATTCCGGCCTACGCGCAGGGGCTCTCCGGCGTTGCCCGTTCCATGCCTACCAGTCAGGCAGTTGATCGTGTCGCTGCATCGCTGGGCATCCACTGTTATGAAACCCCAACTGGCTGGAAATATTTTGGCAACCTGCTTGATGCGGGTAAGATCACGCTTTGCGGTGAAGAATCTTTTGGCACAGGGTCAAATCATGTACGTGAAAAAGACGGTCTCTGGGCTGTTTTGTTCTGGCTAAACATTCTTGCGGTGCGTAAGCAGTCAGTAGCAGAGATTGTCACTGACCACTGGAATAAATTTGGTCGTGATGTTTACACTCGACATGATTATGAGGGCGTATCAACCACGGGGGCTAACGCACTTATGCAGTCGTTGCGATCACGTACCAACGCACTCAGCAAACAACGTTTTGCTGGTTATACGGTAAAATTATGTGATGACTTCAGCTATACCGATGTGGTCGATAACAGCAGCAGTCGTCAGCAAGGCATACGTATTCTGTTCGATAATGGCGCTCGTATCGTCTATCGTCTGTCTGGCACTGGTACCGAAGGTGCAACCTTAAGAGTCTACATCGAGCAGCCTGAACTAGACCCAGAAAAACTTGGTGATGACCCCCAAGTGTTACTATCCGACTTAATCGAACTCTCAGCCAACATCGCAGAGATTGAAAAACATGTTGCTCGCAAAAAACCGGATGTCATTACCTGACATAGCTTCCCAATAACTCGTGGCGTTTGCCGTCATTCTCGCAGTTTTTTAGCCGGAAT
>CAZMLD010000229.1:0-4101 GCA_964566975.1 uncultured Thiotrichaceae bacterium
TTGTGTGTTTTTTGCGCCATCGTCATCTAACAGGGTGATTGATATTTCAGCATCATTGGCGTCAGGTTTACTCTGTGCGCGTGCAGATGGTAAGGCGGGTTTTTTCAGTGCTGTTACAGGTTTATCTTCAGTCTTATCTGCAGTACTGTCGGGCTCGAAGTAGCTGAGCAGTTGTTCAGTTATTCCGTTTAGCTGTTTTGTTAAGTCAGTAACAGACTGCCCATGCTTCTGCATGGCGTGCATTAGTTGTTCGGTTGACTGCTTATTGCGTTTTGCTTCGCCAATTTGACGGGATGTTTTTTTGCATTGAAGCTGAGCATCTTGACGTTGTTTTTTTACTTCAACATATTGTTGATTGAGTTTGCTCAAAGCGGCTAATTGATCGCTTGTTGCCTGTGGGCTAGTTTGAGTGAACTGCGGGACAGGATTAAGCAGAAAGCTCTCTTTTTGGGCTTTTGATATGGTAATCATTGTAGATTACATCCAGCCTGATATGCGAGCTAGGAAAGACGTTTTATCATGGGCGACATCCTGATGAATGCCAATTCGTTGCAACTGGTGGTTATTTGTGCCTGCAGTATTCCAGCCATTTTTTGTGGTCACCGCAGCCATATAATTTTGCTTTACCAGTTCCAGCGCCTGTGGGTTGTAGTCGCCGTTAGGAAAGCAGAAAGTTTTTATTGTCTGCTCGGTATGTTGTTCAATTTCTTTTTTACTGTTAATGATTTCCTGTTTGATTACTTCGGCAGAGGTCTGTTCATTTAATCGTGTATGTTGGCAAGTGTGGCTGCCGATTTCTATCAGTCCTGTATTCACCATTGTGGCGACCTGTTGCCAGTTAAGCAATGAAGGTGAACTGGCATCAATATTGAGTTGTAGCGTATTCTCTATGTGAGACAGGCGTGTATGTATCTCTTCATCAGAATAACTTTTGGCACTGGCGCACAGGCAGGATAGTTGTTCGCGGTTGGGTGGTATTTCTGAAAACGAATAATCTTTCGGACTGTTTTGCAGCCAGCTCAGTTCTGGGTGCGTCCAGTGTTGTGGGTAGTCGCTGGCAATAGTGCTAACGAGGCGGGCAAGCCGTTCAGGCCAGAACATGTCATTTGTGCCAATCATGCCAGAGACAAGATAAATGGTTGCTGGGATGTTTAACTCCTGCAAAATAGGGAAGGCAAATTCATAATTGTCTACCCAGCCATCATCAAAGGTGATGGCGCAGGCGTTAGCTGGCAGTGTTTTTCCGTCCTGTTTTAGCTGAATCCAGTCAGACAGTTTAACCATGTTGAAATAGTCGCCAAGAACAGTAAGATGCTGCCTGAATGCCTCAGGTGTCACCACCATACCAGGCTCTTCAAGTTTTGTGCGTTCATCATCGTGTGGCAATATTCGATGGTACATCAAAATAAGCAGCTGGTTTTCTTTGCTGGTACGAGTGTGCCGCCCAAACGAAGCGGCAACATGTTGCAGGCTTCGTTTGATATGTTGTTTAACTGACTGTGGTTTCACGTTATTGTTTTTCTGGCGTTTTAAGCCGAGTAGTTATTCTGGCTAGTTTTTTGCATAATAGACTATTGTAATGTAGCCCACTTCACAGGGAAAAGATATTATTTATGAAAACCATATTGCATATAATTGATACCACCGGTCCAGGCGGTGCGGAAACGGTGTTTATTGACCTAGCGACAGGGCTACCGAAAGATGAGTACCGTGCCGTGGTGGTTATTCGCGGCAAAGGCTGGGTATATGAAGAACTTTGTCGCAGAGGTGTTAAACCGGTTTTGCTTGATGCTAAAGGTTCTTTTAACTGGCGCTATCTTCTGGCCTTGCGCGCGATAATTAATGATGAAAATGTTGATCTCATACAATCGCATTTGCTGGGTTCAAATGTCTACAGTGCGTTAGTTGGTCTGTTGACAGGCAAGCCGGTCATCACCATCTTTCATGGTGCGGTGGATGTCAGCAAGACAGAGAGATTTATGCGGCTTAAGTTTGGCTTAATTAACAAAGGTGCATCCAGAATAGTTGCGGTGTCAGAAAGTTTATATAATGAAATCGCCAACAAAACACCTGTCAGAGTAGACAAGGCTGATATTATTTATAATGGTATTGACAGTATGGCGTTCGAGCGCGAGAAGTCAAACAACTTTAGGCAACGTTTTGGTTGGTCTAAGCAAGATATTATTATCGGCAGTCTTGGCAATATACGAACGGCAAAAGCCTATGATGTTTTGTTGCAGGCCGCCGCTTTGCTGGATAAGCAGGCGACTCCATATCGATTCATTATTGCTGGGCAGGGGGAAAGGAAGGGTAAGCCGAGCCGTCTGTATAAAGAACTGCTCGACTTAAGGGAAGCATTGAATTTACAGGATCATGTCAAGTTTGTTGGTTTTATCGATGATCCGGCTGATTTTTTGTCTAATGTGGACTTGTTTTTACTGTCATCTTCTTCTGAGGGTTTTTCGATTTCTACCATACAGGCAATGGCAGCATCGTTGCCAGTCATTGCCACACGTAGCGGTGGCCCCGAGGAAATTGTGACCCATCAAGTTGATGGCTGGCTGGTTGAAAAAGACAGCCCAGCAGCAATTGCAGAAGCGATTAATCTGCTTGGTAATGATCCTGAGCGGTGTGCGCAGTTATCAGAGCAGGCAAAGATAACGGTTAGCAAAACTTTTGCTTTATCAGCGATGCTTGGCGCTTATCAAAAGCTATACTCAGCTGTGTTATGAGGCTGTCAGTGTTGAAAGAAAATAATCGGCGCCTGAAAAAATTATCTTTTTAAATCATAAATGTATTGTTTCAGCTCCCACCAAAAGGGGGCTAAATCTGACCAGCGATTGATTTCATGGTAGGTCTTCCCTGATGATGGCAGAATGAATTTAGTGATGGCGGCGAGCTTCTTACCCGTTGCCAAATTTTTGTTGCGTAGCGTTAAATATAAATTATCAAGATCGCCAAGTAGCCAACGTAGCTTTATCCCTGTCCTGTAGTTTTCAATTACAGCAGGGGGCGAGCAGGATGATATCTGATAAAGTAAATAAGGGAAATCAACGCCGGCATCAACGGCTAATTGCAACGAGCCCCAAAACCGAGTATTAATCTCCATCAGGTACGGTGTTCCATCAGTCGATACTTTGAATTCCACCATAGCGACACCGTGCCAGTTAGCGCTATCGAGCAGCTTTTGCGAAGCAGTCAGTAACTCTGGATGCACGGCGGTGCTTTCAGACAAGACGCTAACGCCGCCACTGGGCGGTTTTTCACGCAGTCTGCGATGTGCAAAAAAAGCCTGTGGTTTGCCGTTGTCATAGATAGCAAACACGCCTTCCCCATGACCTGCTATCGTTTCCTGAATCATGAAGGAATGCGCCTTGAATGCCCAATCAGTTTCAAGGATCTTTTCCATTTCAATGCTATCATTTGCAAATCGAACGCTAGCGCGACGCCATTGCCCTTCGTGGAACAGCCATGATTTTCCTGGTTTAAGGACAACGGGAAAAGGCAGGCTTTTTATCTCACAGGGCAAGTCATCAGGGCTGTTTGCATACCACGTACGCGGGATAGGGATATCGAGTGAGTCGGCCATTTTCATTAATAAACACTTATTGGACAGGGACTCAATAGTGTCCATGTCAGGAAATGGAATGATGGTGTCAGCAAACTCAGCTTTATGCTTTAGCAGCAGCATGGTGGTTAGCTCAGTCATTGGTAATAAGATATCAATGTGCAATGCATTGACCTGTTTGATCAGTGATTTAATGAATTGATCTGGCTGTAACCTAGGGGAAGGGTATATAAAATGCTGCTTGCTAAATTTTGATGCGCCAGCCAAACTAGTCGGTGTTTCATCTGCGGTGAATACTGGAATATTCTGTTTGCCGAGTGAGCGTGTTGCTGCCAAAGCGCTACGCTGGTTTGCGTCTAGTACCATGACTTTTTTCATTAGATATTCAAAGAAGTTGTGATTTTAGGTTTGTTGATTATAGTTGTTTTTGGTTATAGTCATAATCAAATTTGCGGAATTATCTTGGTTATGTTGTTTTACTGGCAGAGTTAGCTATAAATAGGGTGCGTTCTACCTTGTTAAAGTTGTGTATG
>CAZMLD010000230.1:0-4092 GCA_964566975.1 uncultured Thiotrichaceae bacterium
TTTAACGAAAATATTCGGAAAAATGGGCAAAAATATCGGTTTTGCAGTAGGTTTTCCATTCTCGGACAAGCTCCTAGGCTCTGACATTTACCTGGCAAACGACGAACAAGGTCAAGAGGAGCTGCTACATAGAGAAACCTGAATGCTACAGACAAACTGTCGCTGTTTAGCTTATTCATAAAAACCACCTTCCTCTGCGCTCTCATCAATCAAACTACGCTCAACAATTTTTTCTACCTTAGGGTCATCCCAGCTGCCAGTAATGGTATAAATATTATGACCGATGGTATCAATGTCAAGAATTTTCTGAATAATAGCCAGTCCGGCGCCAACAGCCACGCCACCTAACAAGGCACCCGCCGCAAAAGTCAGACCTTCTCCATGTGGCTTGACACGCAGCAGTAAGTCATAGTCCTGTTGCAGCAGGCCAATACTGCCAAACATATTGATATCTGCTGTAGACGCAATAACATCAAGGTTTGTTAATGACCCTTTACCCTGAACAAATTTAAAGTTGCCCTTCATCGAGTCGAATGAAAAACCGTCTGCAGTAACATCATCAAAATCGAGTATTAGTCGGTTAGCGAGTTTTACAATATTCAGCAACCCCAGCAAGCGACCACCTGTACCTGGGTCAACATCAAGGATTTCACCATCACGTATATCAAAAGATACGTTACCTTCCATATTCCCCCATGAGAGCTGGTGTGGTTCAGCCGACCATTTGGCGCTAAATGTCGCTGCCGTCTTGCCACCACCCAGACTGCGAGAAAGATTCAGTCCACGCAGTGCATTACCCAGATTACTGCTGGTGACCGTGCCTTGTAAAGCACTCTTCTGCACACCGTCATAGGATGTTAGCCAGCTACCGCGCGCACTAAACGTCATGTCAGCATCAGAAAATAAAAGCGTATCAATAAGCATGCCTTGCGCGTATCGGGATGTTTCTATTTTAACATTGGCAAAGCTGAGACCATTCCACAATACTTTTTTTGCCTGCCAGTTTAATGGCGGAAAGTCAGCTGGATTTAATGCCTCAGTCTGCTTGTTTTCATCGTTTTCGCTTACAAACAAAGCATGCAAGTCAATATGTTCCAGTGTCAGCTCGATATTTGTCTCTTTACCAAGACCTTCAGTAAACGCACCTTCGCCACTTACAAATGCCGAATCAACAGAAAAGGTCCAACGTTTATTTTCATCTCGCGCAGACCGCAGACTAAAAATATCATCACGGCTATCAGCCACTTTGTTGGTAGACACGGTTGACGCTCTGGCTACCAGTTGCAAACCTTGGTTATCCAGCACATCAATTTCGGCAGAAAAACGAACTTTGCTGGCGGCTTGTTTTTGTACTTTGTCAGACAGCGTAAACTGCGCGCCTTCCAGTAAAGAAACAGCATTGATGTGCACCAGATAGTCTTTAGCGTTATAAGGTATTTCAATGTCTATTTCCCACAGCGCCTTACCGGAGGCCAAGTCTTCTGGCAACCAGTCAAACTGCTGTAGTAAGTAATCTGTTTGCATCACACCATCAAGGTGGAAGACCATTTCTCTACCTGAGCGACCATCTTGTGTCACCGCACTAATCACTACCGGCTGACTGTTCATTGTTGCTGTCATCGAATCGGCTGTCACGCTGTCTTCAGTAAAATGTACCACGCCACTCATGCCTCTTAGCTCATAACCAAAATCGGGGAAATAAATATCCGTATTTAAAAACTGTATCTGGCCATCAATGGCGACTACCGTTTCTTCTGTATTAAGCGGGATATCGAGCTTTAACGTTAACTGACTTTCACCGTCGAGCTGAAATAAGCGCAAGGCATCACCGAGCACCGCGTCCAGTGGGCTATTCCACACATAAGATTGCAAACCTTCAGCCTGGCCTCGCGCCTGTGCGCTTAGCGTTAAGTGTGCATCACCTAAATCAAGAATTTGCACCAGGCCATTTTTTAAAATAGCATTCTGTGTGCTGGCTGTTATTTCGCTAACAAAAAGCCCCTGATTATGAAACTTAACCGTTGCTGACGTTTCAGTTAACACTGGCCAGTCTTCAAGAAACTGCATACTGGCATCTTGCAGAGAGAACAACACCTGGAAAACACCGTTATTCTTATAATACGGAAAATCACTTAACTTGCCCTTTAAAATAAATGCACCGGCTGCGATGTTACCGTCTGTTATCGCCATATCCAGCCAGTCAACCAGTGCTGGACGCATAATGCCCACTGGCAAATAATGCTTGGTATTTTTGCCATAGGCATCGTAAAAGTTAGTCTGTGCATCGACGTATATCTCTTTTGCCGAAGTCAGTTGAATGTTAAACCGTGAAAAGGTATTAATGTGACTGTTTTTTAATTGGAGTCGTTGACTGCTCAACTGCCAACTGTCGTCCTGATAATCAACAAGCAGATTTCCGCGCAGCATGTTTAGTGACAGCGTTTCTCTGAATAAATCTTTTACTTCAACCGTTGCATCCTGTGTCGCTAGCTCTATCTTTGCGCGTTTATTTTCAACCTGCAAAAACATATCAAAACCTGACAGGCTTATATTATTTTTACTGTCTAGCATGGAGAAGTTTATAACGGATGCGTTTATATCAAGGTGTTGCCACCACGCTGTTTCTGATCGTTGCTGTGGCAGTTTAAAATTAAGGTTATAAACCTCTGCCTGTATTTGATATGACTGAATCTGTTCTAAATAAGACAAATGTTCATCACCTAACAACACCTCTGCGAGAGCCTGCACCTCCATTACTGTTAAAAAATCAGCACTTAAGTAATAATAAGAATCATCCACGCCAGCGACAAAATTAGTCGCTTGCCTGCGCTCGCTAAAGTGAAGGTCAGAGACAGCGACTCGCCAACCCTCAGCCACAACCGTATATTGCATTTTTGCTGATAATTGCTCAGTTCCCCATCGCTTACCCGTCGCGTTATTAGTAATAGATAAGTCGTCGGCAATAAACTGCGTGGTTAACTCCTGAAGGTTATTATTATCCAGCGTAAGCCATAAATTAACATCAATAATGGCGTTAACTTGGTGTGATTCTGCAATAGAAAGTAATTTTTTCCACTGCTTAGTATTAATCTGGCTGGCTTCGATATAAACCTGCCCTGCCAGTGCGTCCATGCCACCATGTAGATTTGCCACCAAGGAAAGTTGCCCACCGTAGGCTGCGGGCAAGTTAACTGAAAGCTTAATGTCATGCTTATTATCAAGATTTTCAACCGTTACGTTGACCGCTGATAATTTTAGTTTTTTTCCTTGAGTATGATCCTGATAATATACCGTACTGTCATGCAACAAGTAATTTGCGTGTTGCAACATAAATAAAAATTGCTCGGGCAATTTAGCTTCGCCATCGAGATTAATTTTTATACCCTGAATGGCCCACTCACTGTCTGAAAATTTTTCTATTGAAATAGTCGCACCGACCATGCCAACATCAGCGATGATAATTTCACGGCGCATAAATGAGGCAAAAATATCAAGCTCTATAAAAGCTTCTCGGAAAGTAAACAGCGGGACTTTATCTTTTTCCATCCTCTGCTTAGTAGACGGCACATCTTTTTTCCTCTGGGTATCAAAGACAGAGACACCCATTAATTTTAATCTCGGTGAAAAGCCAACAATGGCCGCATCAAGCCAGTCAATTTCAACCAACAGCCCTGTCTGCCGACTGATGATTTGCTGAATTTCATTTTTATATGCGTTTGCATGCGGTAGCGCCACACGTATGGCACTAAATATTACCGCCGTTAAAATTAGCAGTACGGTTAGACTAATAGTCAGGAATACTCTAAAACGTAATAACCATCGCATAATAATTTTTATGTTCCACTCAGTACTGTTGGAGAAATTCGCTGTTTATTCCTGTTTTTAATGGTGAATTTAATGTGGGAATTAAAAACGCGAACTTACAGCGTATAACTAGGAGCCTGTCGGACTTAGTATGAAGCTACTGCGAAAAAGCCATTTTTGTTCATTTTTTCAATTAATTTCGTTAAATAGCCGTGCTACTCCATCCTTTGATCCGTAAATCGCACCGCCTTCCTGGCTCTTTGCGAAATACGACCGCCATGGATGGTG
>CAZMLD010000231.1:0-4065 GCA_964566975.1 uncultured Thiotrichaceae bacterium
GGCTGGGATGCCTTTGGTTTACCTGCCGAAAATGCGGCGATCAAAAATAAAGTGGCACCCGCAAAATGGACCGATGAAAACATCACATATATGCGCGAACAGCTAAAACGTCTGGGTTTTTCTTATGACTGGGATCGTGAACTGGCTACCTGTAAACCGGATTATTATCGCTGGGAACAATGGCTGTTTACCCGTTTATTTAAAAAAGGTCTGGCGTATAAAAAAACCGCGGGGGTGAATTGGTGTCCTAACGACCTGACCGTGCTGGCAAATGAGCAGGTTATTGATGGTAAGTGCTGGCGTTGTGATACTGCGGTGGAGCGTCGTGAGATAGCGCAGTGGTTTATGAAAATTACTGACTATGCCGATCAATTACTTGATGACATCGATCAGCTCGATGCCTGGCCAGAACAGGTACGCACTATGCAACGTAACTGGATAGGGCGATCACAGGGGGTGCAGTTAAACTTTGAGGTTGACGATGCAGAGGCTGAGCCATTAACGGTTTACACCACACGAGCCGATACCTTAATGGGGGTGACTTATGTGGCGATAGCGCCAGCACACCCACTGGCAAAAAAAGCGGCGGAAAATAACACAGAATTACAGCAGTTTATTGACTCCTGTAAAACCACCAGTGTGGCAGAAGCGGATCTCGCCACCATGGAAAAAAGAGGCATGGCAACTGGGCTGTTGGCAACACACCCGCTTAGTGGTGAGGCCGTACCTGTCTGGGTGGCCAATTTTGTCTTGCTTGATTATGGCTCTGGTGCTGTTATGTCCGTGCCCGCACATGATGTGCGAGATTATGCGTTTGCCAAAACTTACGGTTTAGCCATCAAGCAAGTGATCTACCCGGCTGACGGTAGTGATGCCTCAGTCGATGACCATGCCTATGTGGAAAAAGGCATACTCAAAAACTCGGCAGAATTCACCGGTCTAACTTCCGAGCAGGCGGTTGCTGCGATCGCCGACAAACTGGTTGAACTTGGCAAAGGTGAAAAACAGACTCACTATCGCCTGCGTGACTGGGGTGTTTCTCGCCAGCGATACTGGGGCACACCGATACCCATTATTTACTGTGACAAATGTGGCACAGTGGCGGTGCCAGAGGATCAATTGCCAGTAGTATTGCCAGAAGATATCGAATACGATGATGCTGCTGGTTCGCCGATAAAAACAATGCCAGCGTTTTATCAGACTAGCTGCCCTGAATGTGGTGGCAGCGCACAACGTGAAACAGATACCTTTGATACCTTCTTTGAATCCTCCTGGTATTACGCTCGATTCTCCTGCCCAGATGCGAATACCATGCTGGATGATCGAGCGAAATACTGGGCACCGGTCGATCAATATATTGGTGGTATTGAACATGCCGTATTACACCTGCTTTATGCACGATTTTTTCACAAATTAATGCGTGATGAAGGTTTATTAGATAATGATGAACCGTTCAAACGTCTGTTAACCCAGGGCATGGTATTAAAAGATGGCAGTAAAATGTCCAAGTCCAAAGGCAATACCGTTGACCCGCAACCCTTGATTGAAAAATACGGTGCGGACACCGTGCGCCTGTTTATTTTATTTGCCGCACCGCCAGAGCAGTCTTTAGAATGGAACGATGAAGGTGTTGAGGGTGCTTCACGTTTTCTAAAACGACTATGGAAATTAGTGGCGGTACATGTGGGCGACAAACCCACGCCTGTTTCACTAATGCTTGATGCGCTAACCGCTGAACAAAAAACACTGCGGCGGAAATGTCACGAAACCATTAAAAAGGTAAGCGACGACTTCGCCCGTCGGCATACGTTTAACACGGCCATTGCCGCAGTGATGGAGTTAATCAATGAATTAAGTCGCTTTAGTGATGATTCGGCGCAGGGTTACGCGGTGCAACGAGAAGTGATTGAAAATATTGTGTTACTGTTATCACCCATCGTACCGCATATTACCCAACAGCTCTGGACTGAGTTAGGGCATGATGAGATGCTGGCGCAGGCAACGTGGCCACGTTATGACGAGTCGGCATTAGTTCGTGATGAAATTGAGCTGGTGGTTCAGGTCAACGGTAAATTACGTTCAAAAATTAATGTTGCGGTAAATGCGGATAAAAATACCATTGAAACTATCGCGCTAGCGGATGAAAAGATTCAAGCTAATATAGCAGGAAAAACTGTTCGTAAAGTGATTGTTGTGCCAGGTCGCCTGGTTAATATTGTGGCTAATTAAGATGCCATATATTTTTTTTCAGCCATCGGGTGAACGATCATGTTAAAACGTTACCTGATCGTTGTTTTGCTTACCTTGTTGTTATCTTCCTGTGGTTTTCAGCTACGTGGTGCGCTGAATTTGTCTCAGGAAATGTCGCCGCTTTATCTGCAAAGTAACAGTTTATTTGAACTGGGTAAGACCTTAAGAACATTACTCTCAGGCAGCCAGGTACAGGTAACAGAAGATGTAACGCAGGCAAAAGTGCAACTCGTATTACTTAGTGAAAAACGAAGTCAGCGGGTTCTGTCTGTTGATGGCCGAGGTCGTGCGAAAGAATATTTATTAAGTTATACGGTCGATTTTTTGATCAATCACAGGCGATCAGGTGATGCTGATGAAGAACGAGACTGGCTTGATTCAACGGCTCATCTTTCACCTGTGCAGAGTTCCATTTCTCATGATTTGATTTCCCATGATTCTATTTCCGTGGCGCGTAGTTTGTTATTCGACCCGGATGCGGTCATTGCGGTGACGAGAGAAGCTGATATTTTATACGCAGACATGAAACGTGATGTTGCACGTTTGATTTTGTTAAAATTGCAGGCAAGCGCCAGACAGCACACAACGAGTGATAACGTACAATGAATGTACGTCCAGATCAACTTGTCTCGAAGCTGCTTAATACAGTTTATCCCGTTTATATGGTCGCTGGTGATGAGCCGTTACAGCAAATGGAATCGCTGGATTTAATTCGTGGGTTTTTACGCAAGCAGGGTTTTAGCGAAAGAGAAGTGCTGGACGTTGATGCGAAATTTGACTGGCAACAGTTGCTCGATGAAGCGGCCAGCATGTCTTTATTTGCCAGTCGTCGCATTATCGAATTGCGCCTAGCTTCAGCGAAACCTGGAAAGCAGGGCGCACAGGTATTAAAAGATTATTTAGCGCAACCGCCGCCAGATACGGTGTTAATTGTTAATGCCGGTAAGGTTGATGGTAATACAAAAAAGTCTGCTTGGTTTAAAGCCATCGATAAAAATGGCCTGTTTGTACAGTGCTGGCCAGTATCGGCCGAGCAGTTACCACTTTGGTTGAAGCAACGTTTTCGTCAACGTGATATGGATGCTGATAATGAAGTGCTGGAATTTGTCGCCGCACACGTTGAAGGTAATCTACTGGCCGCTGATCAGGAAATTGAAAAACTATATTTGTTGCTAGGGCCAGGAAAAATCGTTTACGCAGATGTCGCGCAAGCAGTTACCGCACAGTCAAGATACAGCGTCTTTGAATTAGTGGATGTCATGTTAACGGGTAATGCTAAACGTGTGATAAAAATTATTTCTGCATTAAAAGCCGAAGGCATGGTTCCCGTTATTATTAACTGGGCACTGGCAAAAGACATTCGTCTATTAGCGCAGGTGGCTCGGGAGCCAGCGTCGATTGATTTCACACTAAAACGTTCAGGCGTATGGCAAAGTCGAACGGGTTTGTTCAAATCTTGCCTGTCACGGCACCGGCAACGAAGCTTTCAGCTCATGTTAAAACGCTGTGCTTATATCGATGCGGTGAGTAAGGGCATGATTAATGCGAATGTCTGGGATGAAATTGAAACACTTTGTTTACGGCTGGCGGGTACGACCAAGTTATCCTGAGCGTAATGCTGGGCATTCGCTTTTTTGTAGTGAGCATCACGTTTGTTATGCAGAAATATATCGCTCATAATGCACAGACAGTTCGATAGTCGATTATCTCTCAACGCGCCGGTTTTTTAAAAAATGAAAAGTTTTAGTCATTTAATAGTTAAAACAAACCCCTACATAGGAACACGAACCCTGATGATGTGATTTTAAATTTGTC
>CAZMLD010000232.1:0-4032 GCA_964566975.1 uncultured Thiotrichaceae bacterium
TGGGCAAAAATATCGGTTTTGCAGTAGGTTTTTCCATTCTCGGACAAGCTCCTAGGCTGTCACATTTTACAGCTGTGTTTAATATGCATTCCCACGCAGGAGCGTGGGAATAAGAAAAATTGAACCCGTGTGGCATAACGCTGAATACGCTTTACGCGCATTTATTGTCGACCATACACGGGTTTTGCGGTAATACGAATATCATTACCCATCGCTCTCACATCATGGATGTTCAGTGAAACTCTATCTTGCATCTGCGTTAATGCAGGCAGGTGAAACAGGCCTTTTGCGCTATCACCCATGATATGCGGCGCCATATAAATGATGATTTCATCAACAAGCTCATTGTCTAATAGCGCACCACATAAAACAGAGCCGGCTTCCACATGCACAAGATTCATTTCTTTTTTCGCCAGCTCATGCATTAATGCCTTTAGGTCTATTTTAGCACCCTGAGCACGACTTGGGGCGACGTTAAGCGCTCCATCTGCTGACTCTGGCAACGCAACACCCTGCACTATTTCAAAGGGATAGCTGTCACTATTCGCCACATTCAGCGTAGTATACACAACACACTGGCCTGTAACAGACGCTATTTTTGCATCTTGGGGCATACGCAACTGGCTATCTAACACCACACGCACAGGTTGCCTAACCCGGTCGACATTTAGCTCGGCTGCCGACAGCCTGACATTCATTGATGGATCATCGGCTAACACGGTTTCTATGCCGGTTAAAACAACTGAACTTGTTGCACGTAAACGTTGTACATCATCGCGTGACGTATCACTGCTAATCCACTGACTTTCACCAGAAGCCATGGCGGTGCGACCATCCAAGCTCATCGCCAGCTTCACTCGCACAAACGGGCGACCGGTTTCCATGCGTTTAATAAAACCTACATTTAACTGGCAAGCTTGCGCTTCCAGCAAGCCGGTTTCTACTTCGATACCCGCAGCCTGTAGTTTTTGTAATCCTTGACCCGCGACCAGTGGGTTAGGATCACGCATCGCAACAATCACTTTTTTCACTCCCGATTTAATGAGTGCATCGACACACGGCGGTGTTTTACCTGTGTGGCTGCAAGGCTCCAGCGTAACAAACACGGTAGCCCCTGCGACTAACTCAGCCGCTTGTCCAGCCGTTTGTTCATGCGCCTGCTTCAGGGCATGAATTTCGGCATGCGCCTCACCAGCTCGCTGATGCCAGCCTTCGCCAATAATCTTTCCCTGCTTTACGATGACACAACCCACGGCCGGGTTAGGGTCTACTGTGTATGAGCCTTTTTTCGCCAGCCGTATTGCACGTTGCATATACTCAACATTACTCATCATAATAACGGCTCAGGTTCTAATACAGAACTAACAGGTAAACAGGCGAGAAGGGTTAATCAGTGCGACTTTTTTAATATTCGCAACATTTATTATTCGTGCCATCAACGGTACTCACTCCTTTGGCGTAGGCGTGACAAAGCGTTGTTGGCGATTTATTGCTTTGCTTTGCTCAAGCTTTTCAATGGCATCGCGAAATGCATTAATGTCACTGAAATCAAGATACACTGAGGCAAAACGAATATACGCCACCTGGTCTAATGACAGCAATTCTTCCATAACCAGGTTGCCAATTACGGCAGAGTTTATTTCACGTTCGCCTGCTGCCAGCAACTGATGTTTAATACGGTTTAATGCTGCGTCTATTTGCTCTGTGCTAACAGGCCTCTTTTCTAATGCACGCATCACACCAGCAACCAGTTTTTCTTCTCTAAACGGCATGCGACTGCCATCTTGCTTGACAATGCGTGGCATATTCAATTCGGCGCTTTCATAGGTGGTGAAACGCTCATTACATGAAGCACACTCACGCCGCCGACGCACCTGGTCGCCATCATTGGTTAAGCGTGAATCAACGACTCGCGTATCGGGTGCAGAACAAAACGGACAATACATGTGCTCGCATCAGCCCTGATTAAATTTCATACACAGGTAAACGTGAACAGATAGCGGTGACTTTTTCACGTACGCTATTTATGATTTCTGCCTCAGCCTTGCCATCTTTAATGCTGTCGATAATATCGCACATCCAGCTGGCCAGCTCTGTCGCATCCTGCTCAGTAAAACCACGAGTGGTCATGGCAGGGGTTCCCACACGAATGCCACTGGTCACAAAAGGCGATTGTGGATCGTTAGGCACTGCATTTTTATTAACCGTGATATGCGCCTTGCCTAACTGTGCTTCGACCACTTTACCCGTAAGGTTTTTTGATGTTAAATCCCACAGGAACAAATGATTTTCGGTACCACCTGAAACCACCTTATAACCGCGCTCTAGCACCACTTTTGCCATTGCCTGTGCGTTCACGATAACCTGTTTTTGATAGCTGGCAAACTCAGGCTCTTGCGCTTCTTTAAAAGCCACCGCTTTTGCGGCGATGACATGCATCAAAGGCCCACCCTGCGTACCTGGAAAGATCGCTGAATTTAATTTTTTTGCAATATCAGCATTTTTAAGCACTGAGCGCTCACCAGCGAGAATAATACCACCGCGGGGACCTCGTAATGTTTTATGCGTGGTTGAAGTAACCACATCGGCGACGCCGACAGGATTAGGGTATAAGTCTACTGCGACTAAACCAGCAACATGCGCCATATCAACAAAAAGATATGCCCCGCAGGAGTCGGCTATAGCACGAAATTTGTCCCAGTCCATTACCTGTGAGTAGGCTGAAAACCCGGCCACGATCATTTTGGGTTGATGCTCATCAGCTAATCGTTGGACTTCATCATAATCAACCCGACCGGTTTCATTGTTTAAGCCATATTGCACAGCATGATAAATTTTGCCAGAAAAGCTCACAGGTGAGCCATGAGTGAGATGCCCACCATCGGCCAGCGACATACCTAATATCGTGTCACCGGGCTTACATAACGCTAGGTAAACGGCGGCATTAGCCTGTGAGCCTGAATGTGGTTGCACATTGGCATACTCCGCACCGAACAACTGCTTCACCCGCTCTATCGCCAGTTGTTCGGCGACATCCACATTTTCACAGCCACCATAATAACGGCGAGCAGGATAACCTTCTGCATATTTATTGGTTAATAATGAACCCTGCGCCTGAAGCACACGCTGACTGGCATAATTTTCAGAAGCGATTAGCTCAATATGCTGCTCCTGACGTTTAACCTCATGCTGCATTGCCGCCCATAAAGCCTCATCGTAACCTTCAATTTTTGTATCTTTGGAAAACATTAGCGCCCCTGTAATATCATCTGTGCGCCTGCCACCGACCTCAATCGGCACTGGCAGGCATCGTTCATTTGGAAATCACGTGATTTTAGCAAACAGCAGCATGGCTGTATATCAATAGCTCACTGATAACGCTAGAGAATAGTATAGGAAGGCAACGTTGAATAAAATCACCGATGATCACGAATATGCCTGAATAAAAAAACCAGCATCAAACCGAAGGCACTCTCGTCATACACAACATAACAGCATTATCAAAGCAATTGACAGTGAATAAGATAGTAAGGAATCAACGCTGTGATTCATCATTTTTTCGAGTCAGACCTAGGCGGCGTTCTCAATTATATTATTGCCGCTGTTAAAACTGAAAAAGCGCCAGACAAGGCATCTGAAGCGCAGTTTGGTTATTCCACACAGCGACGAATAACACCGTATGGCGTTTTTAGAGCTTGTCCGAGAATAGAGAACCTACTGCAATATAAACAACCCGTGCAAAAACCTTTTAACCAAAATCCCTACATAGGAATATGAATAATGTGCAAGATATTGCTTTCACAGGGAAAGAAAAAACAGTAGTCGCAGCCATGGCTTCGGCAGCTATTTTTTCTTTTTCTGTGGACTAAATCGCCCAGAGCAATTTGAACACAGCCTCGAAGGGGTGAGCCACACGGACGTGGCAAATAATCAAGAGCTTGTCTAGGATTCGTGTTCCTATGTAGGGATTTGGATTTAAATATGAATACTCCACCGGCTCAAAGCCGGTGGTTTCAGGTTACGGCTAAAAGC
>CAZMLD010000233.1:0-4031 GCA_964566975.1 uncultured Thiotrichaceae bacterium
CTAGGACTCATGTTTGCAAATGCATGAATGTTTCGTTAGTATCTATTTTCATAAGGAATCAGCAATATTAACAAGGATGGTATTGATGCACACAGCCAGATGGATCTGTCGCACTCATTTATTCTCGCCAACATTTTCCAGCACCAGCCACACCTTGGCTTACAACTGCTGTTTATTACGTTCGGCTCATTCTAATGTTAATCAAAGCAATACTATAGGTCGTCTGTTCGCCAGACACTTCTGCTTCCAGATCAATTCAAAGCAAATTCTTATACCGCGCAATCCTGCGTGTTTTTAATGACAAGGAGTTTTAAAATGGGAAGTCTAAAAAAGTTTTCGTCTGGTCTACTGGCTTTAATCAGTTGTATTGCTTTAAGCAGCCATGCAACAATTATTATTAACGAGATCGACTATGATCAGCCAGGGGCAGATACTGCTGAATTTATCGAGCTGTTTAACACTGGCAGCGTCAATATTTTACTGGACAACTATTCAATCGAATTAATCAATGGCTTTAACGCTTCTGTTTATAGAAGCATTAATTTATCGGGTTTCAACATGAACGCGAACAGTTATTTTGTGGTGTGCAGCAATGCGAGTCTGGTGGCGAATTGTGATTTTAGCTTCACCTCAACAACAAGCTGGTTACAAAACGGTGCGCCAGATGCGATAGCACTTTTTGATGGTGGCGACTTACTGGACAGCCTGTCGTATGAAGGTATATTGTCACCCTTCACAGAAGGCGATGCGTTAACGATTAGAGACAATAACACGGGCATACTCAGCATTTCTCGCATTATTAATGGTGCCGATAGTAATAATAACTTTCAGGACTTTGCATTTGGCTGCCTTACCCCAGGTTCAGCCAATGTTGCAGGCTCTGGCAACTGCTCGGTGAGCCATGTTAGCGCTGTCGCTGTTCCCGCACCTGCTACGGTGTGGTTACTCGGCGCTGGGATGCTTGCTCTTCTCGGCTTGGCTCGGCGTAAAAAAGCAGGCTAACTGCCCTGCCAACTGTTCACACTCGCAAGCTGGAGGGAGGATAATCACGCCCCCTTTTGCGCGTTTTTAATAAAGTGAATGGCCTGCGTCAGGCGTTGCAAGGTTTTTTCTTTACCCAGTAATGCCAGGGTAACATCAATTGAAGGCGATTTTCCATGGCCAGTAACCGCTAATCGCAATGGCTGCCCGACTTTGCCAAAGCCCACTTCTAGTGTGTTAACGGTATTTTCGACCACCTGATGTATGGCTTCGGCTGTCCAGTTATTTAACTCAGCATATTGCTGTTTCAGGCTTTCAAGAACAGGCAGGCTTGTGTCCTTAAATTGTTTCTTCGCCTGTTTGGCATTGTATTCATCGAAGTCTCGATAAAGAAAACGTATGTCTGCTGCCAGTTCTATCAATGTATTACAACGCTCCTGAAATACATTTAATACCGCAATTAAATCAGGGCCATTATCTAACGTATAGTCAGCATTTTTTATATAATCGCGCACCTGTACCGCCAAATCTTCGGTTTTTTTAGTTTTTATATAGTGTTGATTTAACCAAAGTAATTTTTCAGTATTAAATGCGGAGGCTGAGGTATTGATATCCACCGCATCAAACAGCGCGACCATTTCTTCACGGCTAAAAATCTCCTGATCGCCGTGTGACCAGCTCAGGCGCACCAGATAGTTGATTAAGGCTTCGGGCAAAAAGCCGTCTGTTTTGTATTGCATCACACTAACGGCACCGTGGCGTTTTGACAGGCGCTTGCCATCATCGCCCAGAATCATCGGCACATGGGCATATACAGGCAAGTCTGCACCCAGTGCGTTTAAAATATTGATTTGCCGCGGGGTATTGTTTAAATGGTCATCACCACGAATGACATGCGATATTTTCATGTCCCAGTCATCAACCACCACCGTCAGATTATAAGTGGGCGTGCCATCGCTGCGCTGTAAAATTAAATCGTCCAGTTCGCGATTATTAATCACCACTCGCCCTTTTACCATGTCATCAATAATCACATCGCCTGCCAGCGGGTTTTTAAAGCGTATCACGGTATTTTCTGCGCCAGTCAGACCTTTATCACGACAGCAGCCGTCATAACGCGGCTTTTCTTTGTTTGCCATTTGCGACTCGCGCAACTCGGTTAACCTGTCTCGGCTACAGTCGCAATAATAAGCATCCTCACTATTTAGCAGTTGTTGTATGACCTGGCTGTAGCGATCAAATTGGTGTGTCTGATAAAAAGGCCCTTCATCGTAATCTAGCCCTAACCATTTCATGCCTTCTAAAATGGCATCAACCGAGTCTTGCGTGGAACGCTCACGGTCGGTATCTTCAATGCGTAAAATAAACTGACCACCCATTTTTCTGGCATATAACCAGGAGAACAGGGCAGTACGAGCGCCGCCAACATGGAGATATCCAGTGGGACTAGGGGCAAAACGGGTACGGACAGACATAAGGCATATTTATAATGAAAACAATCGGGACGCTATTTTAGTATAAATAGGCAGCCCTTAAAAAGAAACTCAAAGATATTTCTCAAATTCCTACATAGAAACTCGAACATCACCGTTTTATAATGCTCGACATTGCTTGACCACTACAGTGTAAGCCTTTTTTACGACTCTGCTTTCAACGCTTTGTTTTCACTTTCGATGAGTGGCACTTCCAGACCCTCTATTTCTTGTAGCGCACGCCCTGCAATGCCCTGTAAGTCGCCATACATGCCCACTGTCGATTCAATAACACCTTGTATTTGAGCATCACGCTTTGCCCATAATCGTGTCATCGATTTTTTCTCTCGATCTAGGTCTGCCTGCATATCTGCGAATTTTTCTACAATCGCTTCAACACGATGACGAAAGCGGGGGCCGGTGAGGTAATCATAGACCAGCTCCATTTTTGTCTGCTGGCCTTCCTGAGACTGCTTAGTGTTTGCCACTTCAATCAAGGTCTGGCGAAGGGAGACAACTAGCGCAAAAGCATATTTAGGTGCGGTAACCCAAACCCCATCGACATGACTAAAACTGTCGACTCCCTTTGGTAAGGTTTGCGTGATAAGAACAGAAATTTCCGCCTTTGCTGTTCTCTGATCGCCGCGTAATTTTGCCAGCCAGCCATCACTCCAGTTTTTAGTGCGTTTGGATTCCCATAAAATAGCGCCACTGGCTTGCCCCATCGGAGAAACAACACGTTGCACAACATCGCCACCAAACTCACCCTTAGCAACAGGTTCAATGGTGTCGAACGGGAATTTAGCACGCAGCGTTTGTTCCAGCTCAAGCTCCATCACTTCGCCTTGAAGTTGTTGTGAACCCTGTTCGGCTTTGCGTTTTAATTCTTCAATTTTATTTTGCATTGAAGAAATCTGTTCTTCTTTTTCTAGCACCTTCATCTTTAAGCTGTCTTCAGCTTCCTTTTTTGCTTTTTCTCTCACCTCTGCAATCGATTCCTGAACACGCCTCTCAACCGTTAATTCTAACTCTCGTTCTGCATCTTCTAGTTCACGCTGCTTGCGAATCAACTCGATTTGCGCTTTCTGCGCTTCTTCAAGTTTTTTATTTCTCGCTTCCAGTACTTCTTGAAGCGCAGTTAATTCTTTTGCTTTTAATTCTAGATCAAAAGCGGCTGCCGATTTTGCTTTTTTAGTTTCTTCTTCTGCGATGAGCTTGCGCTCTGTAAGTAGTTTTTTTGTTACTTGCTGATCAATCGTTTTTTGTGCATGCGCCACTTCTTTTTTCTGATGGTGCAGCTCTTCCTCACGCCTGGCAACATCGGCTTCATTTTCTGCCATCTTCATTTCATATTCTTGCCGCGTGGCTTTGATAAGTGGCGCAGCGAGTGACTCGGTTACCTTTATTTCGGTTGAGCAATTTGGGCAAATAATAGTAGGTTCATTCATAGCTTATTTTCCGAGTATCGATGTTTCTAAAAAACAGTGACGGTAGTACAGTTTTTGTAACTTTTCAATAAGCCGTGGCGGCTGTGTACTTTGTGACTGACGATAATGCCAGCAAGTTAAACAGTAATAT
>CAZMLD010000234.1:0-4022 GCA_964566975.1 uncultured Thiotrichaceae bacterium
TTCCGGGGTCTTTTTTTCGACCAGGAGCGATATTGCTGTGACCAGTAATATTATCACTAATCGCAGGATAGACGTTTTGTAAAGCGTTGATTAACACGGCTAGTTGTTGGTATTGAATATCTTCAAATTGATCGCTGTCCGTGCCCTCAAGCTCAATGCCAATGGAAAAATCATTGCAACGTTTACGCCCTTGGTAGTGGGAGATGCCAGCGTGCCAGGCTCGTTCGTGGAAGGGAATAAATTGTATTATTTCCCCCGTGCGTTTAACTAGGATGTGGGACGAAACCTGCATTCCTGCAATTTCTTTAAAATAGGGGTGCTTGTTGCTATTTAATTTATTCTGGAAAAATAACTCGATTGAATCGCCACCGTATTGACCCGGTGGCAGGCTGATTGAATGAATGACGATTAAATCAATGGTGGTATTTTTTGGGCGCGCATCCTTGTTGGGTGAAGGGCACTGTTTGCCTGCATCAAGAAGCCCCGTGGCTGTATTTATTTTCATATGCAGATTATGCACTAATGGTGTGATGTTCGGATAGCGTTGCTTGTTGCCTTAGGGCTTTTGAGTCCCCTCGTTGTAACTTCTCAATAACCCGTGGCTGCTGTGTATTTTGAGACTGTCGGTAATGCCAGCAAGTTAAGCAGCAACATTCGTCATTCCGGCAAATTTTTAGCTATTGCCATAAAATAGAACGTTCACCCTGAGCGTTATCAAGTAAAATGCGCGACCTTTATGACCTATTCTTCACAGACAACAACAAATAAATCGGGCTTGAACCCGCAGCAACAGCAGGCAGCACGCACGATTGATGGGCCAATGCTGGTACTGGCTGGTGCTGGCAGTGGTAAAACGCGTGTTATCACCGAAAAAATCGCCTGGCTCATTGCTGAGTGTGGTATTTCACCCTCGCGTATTGCAGCGGTTACCTTCACCAATAAATCAGCGCAGGAAATGAAAAGCCGAGTGAAAAAATTGCTGGGTGGTAAGGCGAGCCGTGGCTTACGGGTTTCCACCTTTCATCGCCTGGCGCTAACCATTTTACAAAAAGAGTATGCCGCGCTGGATTATAAAGCGGGTTTCTCTGTGTTTGCCACGGCGGACTGCATTACCGTATTGTCCGAACTGTTAAAAGTGACGGGTGAGCGCGGCCTAGATGCCGCCGAGTCGGCACACTGGCAAATATCGCAGTGGAAAAATGATGGTGTTATGCCCGATCAGGCTGTTTTAGTGGCAGAAGATGACCTGCAAATGAAAATAGCCAAACTATACCGACAGTACCAGCGCCAGCTACACGCTTACAATGCCTTTGATCTGGACGACCTGATTTTACAAACGGCACATTTATTTAAAACCAATAAAAGCATCTTGGAAAGCTGGCAAAATAAAATTCATTATTTACTGGTGGATGAGTACCAGGACACCAATGCCATGCAGTATGAACTGGTTAAAATGTTGGCTGAAAAACGCCAGTGTTTAACCGCAGTCGGTGATGATGACCAGTCAATTTATGCTTGGCGTGGTGCTAAACCTGAAAACCTGGTGCAGTTATCGAAAGACTTTCCGACATTAAAAGTCATTAAGCTCGAACAGAATTATCGTTCAACTCGGCGCATACTCAACCTTGCCAATGAGTTAATTAAAAATAACCCCCACGTGTATGAAAAAAAATTGTGGAGTGATTTAGGCATGGGTGACAGTGTGCGTTTAATCCAGTGCCAAAGCGAAGAAGATGAGGGTGAACGTGTTTGCATGGAGCTACAGTCACACAAAATTCAACATCTGACGAAATATAAAGATTACGCAATTTTATATCGTGGTAATTTTCAGGCTCGTGTGTTTGAAACCTATTTGCGAGGGCTGCATATTCCTTATGTGGTCAGTGGTGGCATTTCCTTTTTTGAACGTACCGAAATTAAAGACATCGTTGCCTATTTGCGGCTGCTGGTTAACCCTGACGACGATGCCGCCTTCCTGCGGGTTATCAATACACCGCGCCGAAGCATTGGTGCAGCAACGTTGGAAAAGCTCGGTAAATATGCGACTAAAAGGGAAACCAGCATGTTGATGGCATGCGCTGAGGTGGGGCTTGAGTCCCGCGTTTCCAAAAGTGCTTATAAAAACCTGTCACTCTTTATTGATTGGCTGTTGCGCCTAGCGCATCGTGCGGAAGAAGAACCTGCCACCACGATTATGCAGCAGCTACTTGATGATATTCATTATGAAAGCTGGTTGCGCGAACAAAGTAAAGATATCGATACCTTTGAACGGCGCTGGAAGAACGTTATGGAGTTGATGGACTGGCTGGCGCGTTTGCAGAAAAAAAATGCAGATGCCAGCGTAGCTGAGCTTATGGCACAGTTATCATTGATGGATATTTTACAACGTAACCAGGATGAAAGTGACCAGGATGCGGTGCAGTTGATGACCTTGCATGCGGCCAAGGGGCTGGAATTCCCACATGTGTTTTTAGTTGGCTTTGAAGAAGAATTAATTCCACATGCCACCAGTATTCAGGAAGACAATATCGAAGAAGAACGTCGGCTTGCTTATGTCGGTATCACCCGTGCTGAAAAAACCCTGACCATGACCATGGCTAGAACCAGAAAGCGTTATGGCGAAAGAATTGTTTGTGAGCCTAGTCGTTTTCTTGATGAACTGCCTGAAGATGAAATCGAATGGCTGGGTGGCAAGGGGTCAAAAGAAAAAGCAAGCGCAGGTAAAGGTAAAGCGCATCTGGATGGGCTAAAAGCGCTATTAGGGTAATACCTAAATCCTGTAAGTACTTGCACACATATATTAATCGTTGCATAAGTATTCGCAGTGCATGCTTTTGAAACACGCCGTAAATATATCCCTATAGGCTTGACGGTAGCATCCATGCTACCGACAGTTTAAAAAACACACACTGCGAATACTTATGCAACGATTAATAGCACAAGCTCTTGCAGGATTTAGGTAATAGTGCGTGGTCTACGGCATGAGCTTTTGATGTAAATAAACCGTCACTTTGTAAACTCTTTGTAAATTCTTGCCCTTGCCTGCAATAACGCCTTAATTTAGATGTAAGAGTCTATATAAGCGTAGTACAATGTTTGGGTGTGAGTGTCTGTGCTTTTATGCAACATAGACAGCGATCTGGCAACTTTGCCACTAAATATAAAATTGAATTATGGAAGAAAAGGAAAAAATATGAACACAAAAATATTAACCGCGCTAGTAATATGCGTTGCATCGACACAAGTTTTTGCAGAAAAACAATACTGGGTAGGAACGGACGGTAATTTTGTACGTGACACTAATGGCAAGTGTGTTCGTACTATATTGTGGACACCGGAAAACGCTATTGATGGTTGTGAGGGCATTGAGGCTAAAGCTGAAGTGAAGCCTGAAGTGAAACCTGCGCCAGTAGCAAAGAAGCCAGTTGTCGTTAAAGAAATACCGGCCGCAGTGAAAGAAGTGGCAGAAGTCAAAGCCGCCGAACCCAAATTTACTAGCCTGAATCTTTCTTCTGGTGCGACCTTTGCATTAGGTGGCAGTGCCTTGAGTGCAGAAGGTAAAACCGCATTAATGGCAATGCTGGCTAAATTTGACGGTGAGACAATTAATTCGATTGTTATTGAAGGCCATACCGATGACCGTGGTGCTGCCTCTTTTAACAAAAATCTTTCAAAGAAACGAGCAGAAGCAGTGAAAGCTGAGCTGGTTGCAAACGGTATTGACGCTGACAAAATAACCACCGTGGGTTTTGGTGAAGCCAACCCTGTTGCCGACAATAACACACGTAGCGGTCGTGCTGAAAACCGCCGTGTTGAAGTTAAAGTAGATGGAAAAGTACGTCAACTATAACTCGTCGCTCGCTGACATAAAAAAACCGCCTTTTTAGGCGGTTTTTTTATGTCTAGAATTTTTTGCATGTCGTCGTTGGCTAATAGCCGCTTATTTACTTTTCCTTACAGGTGGATGCCCATAATTTTTTGGCTATTTTTTTAATTTGAGCTGCTGGCGAAATATTTGTATT
>CAZMLD010000235.1:0-4004 GCA_964566975.1 uncultured Thiotrichaceae bacterium
ATCCGTAAATCCCACGCCTTTAGGCGGCTGGGGTTAAGTGGAAGCATAATTAATCCCGTTACTTGCCTGTTACGCTCCGTCATTCCCGCATGTTTCTAGTGGGAATCCATCATGTAGCTAGATTCCCACTAGAAACATGCGGGAATGACGTGACGAGTAATGATGAATTTAGTGCGCTATAGTGCCTTTAGGCGAAATGACCGGCTTTTAGCCGTAACCTGAAACCATCGGCTTTTAGCCGGTGGAGTATTCATTCGCAGTAGATTCATACTAAGTCCGACAGGCTCCTAGGACGCGGGTAAACATTAACGCCTTGGAAAAAGTTTTGTTTCTCTTCATCTTTTGTGGAAAACATGGATAAAAAACGTATATTGGTTACGGGTGGCTCTGGCTTTATTGGTACTCAATTAGTGCCTGAGTTACTGGCGCAGGGTTACAGTGTGACCGTGTTAACTCGTGATCCTGAAAAAACCGCGTTACACTTTAACCACGCGGTCGCCACCATCAAACATCTTGATGGTCCAGGCGTTAGTGAGGGTTTTGATGTGGTTATTAACCTGGCAGGTCAGGGCATAACTGACCAGCGCTGGACATCACGCATCAAAAAACAGCTACGTGACAGTCGACTAATCACCACGAAAAATTTAATAACTTATTTGCAATCGGCAAGCAAAAAACCTGCGTGTCTTATTAGTGGCTCAGCCATTGGCTATTATGGTAATCAGCAAGATTCACTGGTTGACGAACAGGCGACGGGTGATAACAGTTTCTCCAGCAAGCTTTGTGCTGACTGGGAGTATGAGGCGCAACAGGCAGAGGCGCTGGGGATAAGAACCTGTTACCTGCGAACTGGGATTGTCTTAGGCAAAAACGGTGGTGCTTTGGCTAAAATGCTACCCGCATTTAAGCTGGGTCTGGGCGGTGCAATGGGTAATGGCAAACAATGGATGTCATGGATTCATATCGATGACCTTATTGGCATCATGCTCCATGTTATTAACCACCATGAACTCAAGGGTGCGATTAATGGTAGCGCACCAAACCCGACAACCAATAAAATTTTCTCCTCTACCCTAGGGCGGGCATTAACACGTCCTGCTTTTTTGCCTGTACCTGGTTTTGTGCTGAAGCTCCTGCTGGGTGAAATGGCAGAAGAACTATTGTTAACAGGTCAACGTGTTATCCCCAAAAAAATACTGGATGCAGGCTATGTTTTTCAGTATGCAGAACTGGAACATGCCTTGCGTGAGATTCTGCAATAACGCATCTCGTCACTAAACACCCTGTCAAAATGCCCTGTTTTATCCAGGCTCCTAGATCAGCGTGTTCTTAGTATTTGGTGAAACTGTTTTCAGCCTGATCCAGGTCATATTGAAATTCCGTTGCTTTATCGACATTGGTTGAATTATCTGCGCTGCGTAATGCGCCGCCGATTGATTGTGTCTTTCTGCGTTCTGCTTCAGTGCTTTTTAACAGCGTGCTGGTGCCTGCCTGTTGCCCTTGTGTATCCGTCGCGACAGTAAAAAAACCCATCGCTTCACGTTGCCCCTCTACCTGCATAGACAATTCCTGTGCGGAGTTTGCCAGTTCTTCTGCTGAAGAGGCTGATCGCTGCACTACCTGGTCTAACTGTTGTAATGCGCTATTGATTTCATTTGAGCCGATATCCTGCTCTTTAGATGCAACGCTAATCTCCTGTACCAGTTCGGCCGTTTTTTGAATATCGGGCACCAGTCTGAGTAGTTTTTCTCCAGCCTGTTCGGCTAATACAACGGTGTTACTAGACAGCTCACCAATCTCGCCAGCGGCTATCTGGCTACGCTCGGCCAGCTTTCGTACTTCGGCGGCGACCACAGCAAAACCTTTGCCGTGGTCGCCGGCGCGAGCCGCTTCAATAGCGGCATTGAGTGCCAGTAAGTTGGTCTGTCGGGCAATTTCTTCAATAATGGAGATTCTATCTGCGATATCTTTCATCGCGCTGACCGCCTGTTTGACTGTCTGCCCACTTTCCTGAGCATCACTTGCCGCTTTTTGTGCGATTTTCTCAGTCTGACTGGCATTGTCGGCGCTCTGGCGTATATTGGCAGACATTTGCTCCATTGCAGAAGAGATTTCTTCCAGGGATGCCGCCTGCTGTGAAGAGCCCTGACCCAGAACACTGGCCGCATTATTAACCTGTGAGGCGGTGTTGGCACTGCTGTCGGTATTGTTGTTGACGCTGCCAATTACCGAGGTTAAGCGTTCGGTAGTACTATTCATATCATTTTTCAGCTGGGCAAAGACGCCATTATATTCAGCTTCTATTTTCTTCGTGAGGTCGCCTGTTGCCTGGGATTTAACTACACCGATCGTCTCTCGCATTGCCGATTCGAGCGTGTCCATTGAACTATTGACGGTATTTTTCATTCGCAATAAGTCGCCGTGTGCTTCTACTTCTACCCGTTGCTGAAACTGGCCCTGTTCCATATTCGCCATTACCTTGTTAATAGCATTAATGGTGGCGTTTATCGTACTCATGGTGTTATCAACCAGATGGCGGAATTCTCCTTTTACTTTTGTGTCCATTTGCACTGAAAAGTCACCGTCATTCATCGCCTGCATGACTTTGCCTAGTTCGCCCATGGTGATGCTTACACTCTCTACTGAGCTGTTGATTCCCTGCTTTAAGATATAAAGATCGCCTTTGAGATCAGCTTCTATACGGTTGCTGAATATACCACGCGCCATATCGTCGACTACTGTATTTGCTTCGCTAATAGTGCTCTGGAGGTTAGCTAGAAGATTATTGAGTGAGTGGGACATCTCGCCGATTTCGTCTTTTGAGTTTGTCTTGGCTCGAATGGAGAAGTCGCTCTCTGCGGCTATTTTTTGCAGAACCTCCTGTATTTCGTGTACCGAACGGGTCATTGATGAGGCGATCAGGTAGCCAATCCAGAGGGTGGCGATCAGGATCAGAAACATTGCGATGGCAAAGAACCAGAAGAGCTTAACGGCTTCAGCAAGTAGTCGTTGCGAATGCTGCAAAATGCCCTGAGCCAGATAATCATCGACTTTTTTAAGCTGATCGATTTTGTTGGTGATGGTGGTAAACCAGTGCTCCGCACTAATACCAAATCCACCCGTGGCTGCTTTCTCAAAAGCAATGTTACGCATGCTTTTTACTGCGGCAACCGATTCATGTTGCATTGCCTTCATGTAGAAATTTTTATCTTCTTCGCGTGCAAGAGCGCTAAATATATGAATAAAATTATTCTGTGTTGAGACTAGTTCAATCAACTTTTTGTGCATACCGGGCGCAAACTGGTCAGCGCCAAAGGTGCCACTAAGAACCGCTCGTTCAACGCCAACACGTTCTTTGGCCTGAAGGTAGTTGACATAGGCGGTGATTTTTACCGCTAGGTCAGCGTTTGACGTGTTATGTGGCATTTGCTCGATAACGGACAATATTTTTGCGTTCAGGTCGGTGTACCAGTTAACCACTTCTGGTGCGTTTAGAGAAAGTCTGCTTATCTGATTACGTATGCTGTTTAGCTGGTTAAGCTCATTGAGTAATAATGAAAGCCTTTGCTCGAACTCATCGCCGTAAACAGAGGCATCAAAACTTTGTAATTTGGTTCTTAATAACGCTATTTTTTTATCGGTTAATGTTCGCTGTTTTGGCAGTGCCTCAACAAGTTCTTTACCGCCACTACCAGCAAAGCCAGCACTAGCACCGCGCTCTTTCTGGGTTTCGTGAAGCATGATGCTGAGTGTGGAGGCGAGTTTACTAAGGTCACCCAGTTTTTCCATCTCCTGCATCTCATGATTTTTATTCAGCAAAATATCTATTGAAAAGTAGATTAATGCAACAAATGGCAGCATGATTAACAGCAGTAGTTTGGTTTTAAGTTTAGCGTTAGAAAGAAAGTCCATGTTTTTCTCAAGTTGGTGTTAGTGATTGGTTTAAATGTTAGTTGTAGAAGGTGAAGTGGCTAACTACGACTCCTGTTATAGTCTGTACTAAT
>CAZMLD010000236.1:0-3987 GCA_964566975.1 uncultured Thiotrichaceae bacterium
GTGATTAAGGGCTTAATCATCGGGTTCTTAAGGCTTAACGTCATCAGGCATGACCGGTATCACTGCTCAATAAAGATAAATCAACGCCAATTAATTTTGCTGCTGCTTGCCAACGTTCGTCAATCGGCGTGCTAAAGATAATCTGCTCATCTGCCGGACAACTCAGCCAGGTATTGCTTGCCATTTCGTGGTCTAGCTGACCGGCAGCCCAGCCAGCATAGCCTAAGGCGACAATACTCTCCTGTGGGCCTTCATTTTTCACTATTGCCTGTAGAATATCTTTTGAGGTGGTCAAGGTAACATTGTTTTTTACCATCAGGCTGGACTGCCAGTTGCCTAACGGTCGGTGCAGGATAAAACCACGACCCTGGTCTACTGGACCGCCAATAAAAATCGCTTGCTTATCGTTATCACTGGGGCTGGTTTCAAGAGCCATTTCTGAGATGATTTGTTTTAGCGTCAGGTTAGTTTGCTGGTTAATAATGATGCCGAAACTGCCGTTTTCGTCATGCTCGCAGATATAAGTAACCGCCTGATTAAAAAAGCCGTCATTGAGTGAAGGCATGGCGATAAGAAAGTGCCCAGTTAGGTTATCGCCGCTTGTTGTATTTTTGCTTTGTTGTTCTATAGTCACGGGTTATCAGGCTAAAGTTAGCGTGTGCGGACACGGTTGCTGTCTAAAAATTCCCAGCTACGAGTAATATGTATGATATCGGCTTCCTTGCGAAGCTCTGCAGGAAAGGGTGGAAAAGGGGCGGCTAATCGCACAATACGTTTCGCCGCATCATCAAGAATTTGATGCCCTGATGACTGCCGTAAATCTGTTTTTAGGAGTTTGCCATCAGCGCGAATGACTACGTCGAGAATTAAAGTGCCGCTCAGTTTTTCTCGTCTGGCTTTATCTGGGTAGTTGAGGTTGCCTACGCGCTCTACGCGTTTTATCCATTGGTACATATATTGAGCGGGGGTAAACGCTTTTGTGCTTGAGTTTAGATAGAGAGTGCGCTCGATACTGGCATGTTGCTCAGTGATATTGCTTATTTCGGCAGCCAGTGCTGCTGCCTGTGAATTATCGCTGGTGCTGGCCTCCCATAGATTATGCCTGTTTTCAGTAGTGATCGGATTGTGTTCTGTGTTGATGATGACATCGGCATCATTTTGTGTGAGCAAGGCTAATTGTTTGCTGTGTTTCTGTTGCTGCATCTGTAGCAGGCTATTTTGTTTGGCAATACCTGGCTGGTTAGACAGTGTAGCTGCGCTAAATAATTCCCTGGGTCTGGCTTTTTCGCTAGCACTGCCGCCACCTTGCTGGGATACCTGCGCCAGGTAGTCGGCATCGTCTACCTCATTGGGTGACTGGGTCTGTACCAGAATAATATCAAGAGCCGGTGGCGTTTTACTATCGGCTGGTGGTGCCAGGGTGAAGGTTACGCCCAAGATGACCATGCCATGAAATATACTGACAAGCAAAAAGGTTAACCCAAAACGGTCATTATCGGTAATTTTTACTTGAATTGTTCGGCGTTTGTTCATAGGGTGTTTATCAATAAAAGGATAGCCTGCTGTTTAATCTTTTTCATCCTCACTGAGTTAATAAGGGTCTATGCCATATTGAGTGGGTTTTTATTGTAACCCAGAAATACCAACGTTACTTACCCCGTCATTCCTGCATGTTTTTAGCAGGAATCTACTCTTCAGACAATAGATTCCCGCTAAAAACATGCAGGAATGACGGGAAGGATAATTCTTTGGTCACAATAAAAGTCCACGCAAACTAGAAAAAGCGCTCATCACCAGTAAGGTGACTACGCGTTTTTCTGATTCACCATGCACGCCAATACCTCACGCGTCTTTTTCGCGCCCAACCGATTTTTTTAGGATTATAGTTCCTTGCTAACAAAAATGTTCTGGGTGGGCACTTTATTTAGAAACTTTACCCGTTTTGCATTGCCAATGTTGATTTTTATTATCTGCTGGAAGAGGTTAAACGTTTTTCTATGCAGTGCATTAAATCGCCAGCAATATCCAGTGAATAAATTCGGTCAAGTTCGCGTATGCAGGTCGGGCTGGTGATATTGATTTCTGTTAAATAATCACCAATAATATCGATACCAGCAAACATTATCCCCTGCTGTTTTAACACGGGCGCTATCTGCTGGCATATCCAGCGATCGCGTTCGTTTAGTTCGATGCCAACACCCGTGCCACCAGCAGCAAGGTTGCCGCGCGTTTCGCCTGCTGCGGGAATACGTGCCAAGGCGTAAGGTATCGCTGCGCCATCAATGAGCAGTACACGCTTATCGCCATGGCTGATTTCGGGGATAAACTGCTGCGCCATGACCGTGCGTGATTCATTCTCGGATACAGTTTCAAGAATCACCGAAAGATTGGGATCCTGTGGGTTCACTCGGTAAATGGATGTGCCTCCCATGCCATCGAGAGGTTTTAAGATGACGTCGCTTTGCTGTTCATGAAATTGCTGGTTAACGAATTGACGTAAGCGTTGTTTGTTTCGGCTAACCATAAAAGGTGTGCAGCACTGCGGAAATTGAGCAATAAACATTTTTTCGTTATTGTCGCGTAAACTGGCGGCGCGGTTGACGACGAGAGCGCCGCGTTGTTCGGCTAACTGCAGAATGTAAGTTGTGGTTATATACTCGATATCAAAGGGCGGATCTTTGCGCATCAAGATGACGTTCAGCGAACTTAAATCAATGTCCTGTTTTGAACTGAAGTCAAACCAGTGCTGCGGGTTGTCTTCAACTTGGGTGATTCGGCTGTAAGCACGGGGCGTTGCATCTTCAGTGTACAGGTCAGACTGGTAGATGGTGTGTATTTCCCAGTTGAGTTTTTGTGCTGCCAGCATCATGGCAAAAGTACTGTCTTTTTTACAGTTTATTGATGGCAGTGGATCCATAATGAAACCAATTTTTACGTGCATGATAACTCCTTGCAGGATTTAAAATATTTAATCACTTAGAACTTCCTGAAACTGACTATTTGTGGACGTGTTCATGTATTGTGCGTCTCTGGGCTTTTAAGTCGAAGCCTTTTTTAGAAATGTTGTGTGTTGAACAATAGGTGCTTATATTGCTAAAGTCACGTTTTTCGCCCTGATTAGACGTGATAAGGGGGGGTAATGTGTAAGTTATTGAGTTGTCAGGCGATAAGCGTAGCTTTGATGTTGTAGAACCCCAATGTTAGCAGTGGTTTCAAACGTTTTTGTGCTGAAACATTACCCTGTTTTTATCGTTGCGTAGAATCTTTTCCTGTGAAGCCTCTATTGCCGAAAAGTTAGACTAATTGTTGGCAATAAACAGAATGTAGTCTACATTCTGTTTATCAAAAAGTTTTTTAAGCGTTTAGTTAAATTGATATAAGCGTATTTTTTAAGTTGTCTATTTTTAACAGGTATGAATGGTACAGCAATGGTTGAAGTGAATAAACAATGAGTGGCCTTAAAGTGATGGTCATTGATGACAGTAAGACAATAAGGCGAACGGCTGAAAACCTGCTTAAAAAAGAAGGTTGCACAGTGGTGACAGCAGTTGATGGTTTTGAAGCACTATCTAAAATTGCTGAAAACAAACCTGACATTATTTTTGTTGATATTATGATGCCACGGCTTGATGGTTATCAAACCTGTGCGCTGATAAAGAACAATAAAACATTTAAAGATACGCCGGTTATTATGCTATCAAGTAAAGACAGTATTTTTGATCGTGCGCGTGGTCGAATTGTGGGTTCGACTCAGTATTTGACAAAACCTTTTACCAGGGAAGACTTGCTAGACGCAATAAAGCAGCATGCCGTTGCAAAATCATGAGATTATTATTGGCATAGTTGCCATGTGGCGCTAGGAGCTTGTCCGAGAATGGAAGCCGTAGCGAAAAATCGAGATTTTTAGTCCAGTTTTTCGAACATTTGAGGCAAGCAGTGGTGCATGGATGCACCGTTTACGAACCAAAGGATGGAATAGCACCGCTA
>CAZMLD010000237.1:0-3978 GCA_964566975.1 uncultured Thiotrichaceae bacterium
ATCTGCTTGCCTTTGTTCTCGCGTTCTCTGGTGACGAGATCAGAATGGCAAGACCTACACTCCCTGAATACGCACCGCTGTTTACTAAAGCAGAACTGATGGAGGCAAAAAAATGAAAACCGAAATAAAAGCTAGTACAGAAATCAAGACAGAAAAATGTGATGGCACGAATGCTGGGCACAATCGTTGCATGATGTCACGCCGACAGTTTATGTTCTATGGCAGTGCAAGCGCGGTTGCTGCCAGTACCATCTCACTCTCACTGCTGCCTGGTAGCAGTCATGCAGCGACACAAAAAGCACGGGTGGTTGGTTATCCGCGCCAGTTTGTCGCAAAAATGAGCGAGCTTAACGACAACGAACCGATCACATTTAATTACCCGGACGACCATGCCAGTGCCACCTGCATGTTGGCAAAAATGGGTGTCAGGTCTGGCGGTGGCATTGGTAAAAAGGAAGATGTGGTTGCTTACAGCCTGCTTTGCACCCATCAGGGCGGTCCATTGCATGGAAGCTATAAGGTGACCGATGAACATCGTACGTTGGGGCCCTGTCCGTTGCATCTCACTTTGTTTGATTTGCGCCGCCACGGTATTGTTGTATCCGGTCAGGCCTATGAGAGTTTACCGCAGGTGCTGCTGGAACTTGATGGTGACGAGATATATGCCGTTGGCATGATGGGTCTGATTTTTGGGCGTCACAAAAACATACTGGACATATAGGGGGTTAACAATGAGTACCAATTATTTTTTGCCGGAGGATGAGTCAATACTTCCACCAAAACATGCTGATGTATTAACCACCTGTTGCGACTACTGCATTGTCGCCTGTGGCTACAAAGTGTACCGCTGGCCATTAGGTTCGGGAGATGGCGGCAGCAAGGCATCTGAAAACGCTTTTGATGTCGATTTCCCCACAGCAACGCTGCAAAACTGGGTCTCACCACAACAACATAACGTAGTTATGCACAAAGGCAAACCGCACAATGTGGTGATTGTCCCTGACAAGGATACCAAAGCGGTTAATTTCAATGGTGATTCAAGCATACGTGGTGGCATCATTGCACAGAAATGCTACAACCCGAAAACACCTTCGCGAGACCGCCTGGTAACCCCTTTGGTGCGTATTTACGGCACCTTGCAACCGGTATCATGGGATTTCGCACTGGATATTGCCGCCGAGGTGGCAAGTCATGTGATTAAAGAGCACGGTGCCAATGCCTATTCGATGAAGACCTATTCCTATCAGTATATCGAAAACACTTATGCCATTACCAAGTTCGCCATGCGCCATGTTAATACCGCAAGTTATACCATCCATGATGCACCGGCAAATGTGACCTCAACACCGGGTTTTCGTGATGCCGGTTTTGATAATTTTGGCCCCAGTTATGATGACTGGGCAGCGGCTGATGTATTAATGATCTGCGGTACAGACCCGTACGAAACCAAAACCATGATATTTACCCAATTTATCATGCCTGCGGTACAGGGTGGCATGAAAACCATCTGCCTTAATCCGCGTGAAACAGCAGGTACCGCCTGGCTTAATAAAATGGGTGGTCTGCAACTGGATATTAATATCGGCACCGACCAGCTGGTGATTGGTGCCATAGCGAATGTCATCGTCAGTAATGGCTGGGAAGACAAAGACTGGATCAAAAAATGGGTTAACAACAAGTGGGAGTCAAACTCCGGCTTTGGTCAGGGTACGCGTAATACCCCCTGGCAGTGGCGTACCACCTGGGGTCAGTTCCAGACCAAAGGGTTTGATGACTACAAACAATGGCTGTTGTCGCAGGATGAATACAAGCCGGAAAATGCCGCCAAAATCGCTGGCATTGATGTCGACAAGATTTACACCGCTGCAGAATGGCTGGCAAAACCGGTTAATGGCAAGCGTCCAAAAACCTCTATTGGTATCGAGAAAGGTCTCTACTGGACCAACAATACCGGCAACACACAGGCTATTTCTGCACTGGCGACCATCGTCGGTGCGGGTGGCAGGCCGGGTCAGGTTGTCGGTCGATTTGGTGGTCACCAGCGCGGCGGCCAGAATGGTGGCAGTTTTCCACGAAACATGTCACCTGAAAAAGTTCCGGGACGTCGTCGTCGTGCGCTTGATACTGACCGCTGGTTAGTATCTGGACACACCCGATTCGCGCATGTAATTGGTACCACTTGGATACAGTCAATGAGTGGCTCACAGGGTTTACAGAAACGCTTTCATGAGCTGGTGACGGTGAATCCAAACCAGGTGCGCTCCTACGATAAACAGAGCATTATCGACACTCTGAAAGCGCGGGCTGATTCCGGCGGTATGGTGGTGATTAATCAGGATATTTATCTGCGTGATCCTATCGGTGCCAAGTTTGCGGATATTGTGTTCCCGGCAGCAACCTGGGGTGAAGAAGATTTTATGCGTGCCAATGGTGAGCGTCGTCTACGCCTGTATCAGAAGTTTTACGATGCACCGGGTGAGGCAAAACCTGACTGGTGGATTATTGCGCAACTGGCTAAAAAAATGGGTTTTGATGGTTTTGACTGGAAAAATTCAAACGATGTTGCCGAAGAATCCGCGCGCTTTAGTCGTGCCAGTCGCAAGGCGTATCACATGATTAAGGTGGCAGCTCACATTGAGGGTAAAACCCTGCATGAGAAGTTGCTTGAATTTGGCACTGATGGCATTCAGGGGCCGACGATTTACAATTATGACACTGGCGAGCTGCATGGTACCAAGCGTTTGCACGACACCACTATGAGCATGCAGAAGATGGCTAAAATGGGGCTGGCTGACGGTGCCCAAGGTGCCAATATGGCGACCAAGGTAATGACCCATTTTAATAGCCAGACAGGTAAGGTCAATATGAACAAGCACCCCTGGGGTTTATTCTCTGATTTCTGGACCTGGTTGTCGCCCAAAGATGACGAGTTGTGGTTCACCAGTGGTCGTATTAATGAAATCTGGCAATCGGGTTTTGATGATGTTGAGCGTCGGCCCTATATCACACAGCGCTGGCCTGAAAACTGGGTGGAAATTCATCCTGATGATGCCAAAAAACGCGGTATCGAGTCCGGTGACCGGGTGATGATGTATTCCGATCGAGTCGCCGCTTTCAAGGACACCATTCTTGGTGTTGACAGTGATGAATTTCAGTTCACCACATTGATGGAAAATGGACATATTGAAATGTCGAAAGCAGCGGTAACCGCGGTAGCCATGGTCACGCCAGTGGTCAAAAAAGGCCTGCTCTACGCCAATATGATAGATATGCGCCAGCCCAGCAATTCACTACAGGCTCGTGTGGTTGATCAGATCAGTGGTAATTATAACTTCAAGATGGGCGTTTCTCGCATCAAAAAGATTGGCGAAAGCAAATACAAGCATGAATTCCGCAGCATGTCCTGGGTTCCCAGAAATATTGTTTAGAAAATAGTTTTGGTGCGTGGGAACGCATACGGATAAATCAAAAATCAAGAACCCTGAGTTTGCAATAGACCGAGCAACAATGATTTATTGAAGGTCTGCGCGAAAAACCAGCAGTGGTATGCATTCCCACGCAGAGCGTGGGAACGAGGAATAGCATTCAAATATGTGATTAATAAGTTATGAGGTTAATAATGAAGAAAATAACACAGTTTAAATTATCAGCACTGACAGCAGGGATAATGCTGGCAGGTTTTATTAGCGTACCGACATTAGCCACGGCAGGTGTGAAGGTAGATGATGATGGTAAAGTCACCCTGCATGGTGATATGCGTTTCCGCGCTGAACAAGATGATCGGATCAGGTCGAATGACGCAGAGCAAGATCGCGAACGTTTACGCCTACGCGCACGTATTGGCGTTAAATACCAGGCCAACGATCAATGGTCAGGCGCAATTCGTCTGTCAACCGGAACCAATGGTAATTCCCCGTACATGACTTTTAATAGTGGTACAGAAGGCGAAGGTAACTCGGATTTTTCTCTTAACCGTGC
>CAZMLD010000238.1:0-3977 GCA_964566975.1 uncultured Thiotrichaceae bacterium
CCCACACCTGGTGTCGAATGGCGGATACGTGCGATGTTTACATCTACTTTGCCACCAGGTAGCTCGCCACCCTCACCTGGTTTTGCACCCTGTGAGATTTTAATCTGCAACTCATCGGCATTGGTTAAATACCAGTTGGTGACACCAAAACGACCGGAGGCAATTTGTTTGATCGCTGAGCGTTTTGAGTCGCCATTCGCCATCGGTATAAATCGTGAGGCATCTTCGCCACCTTCACCGGTATTGGACTTTCCACCCATGCGATTCATGGCAATGGCCAGTGCCTCATGACTTTCTGCCGATATCGAGCCAAAACTCATGGCGCCCGTTACGAACCGTTTAACAATGGCAGATGCCGGCTCCACTTCGTCCAGTGCAATGGCGCCGCCGTTAACACCTTCTTTAAATCGCAATAACCCGCGTAAAGTGGCACGACGAGTGGAGTCGTCATCGGATACCTTGGCAAACTGTTTATAAGCTTCACGGCTATTGGTACGCGCAGCAAGCTGGATGCTAGCAATGGTCTGCGGGTTCCACATATGCACTTCGCCATCGCTACGCCAGTGGAAGTCTCCTGGATTATCCAGTACCGGCAAACGCACTACATCACGAGGTGGCCAGGCTTGTTCATGGCGGCGCAATGATTCTTCTGCCAGTACTTCCAGTGACACGCCTTTAATACGACTGGCGGTGCCTTTAAAGCAACGCTGAATCACGTCTTCACCCAGACCCACGGCTTCAAAAATTTGCGCCCCTTTATAAGAATGCAGGGTGGAGATGCCTATTTTTGCCATCACTTTCAACATGCCTTTGGACACACCTTTGCGGTAGGCGGCAACGATGCTTTTATCATTATATTTTTCCGCATCCAGCAAGCCATCACGCTGCGACAAAAACAGTGATTCAAAGGCAAGATATGGATTAATCGCGTCAGCACCATATCCGATGAGCAGGCAATGTTGATGCACTTCACGCGCTTCACCCGTTTCCAGCACGATACCAATACGAGTACGCTGCTGGTTTTTAATCAGGTGATGATGCACCGCACCCGTGGCTAACAAGGTACTGACCGCAACGCATGATGCTGAGATGCCGCGATCACTCAATACCAGCAGGCTGTGACCCTGCTCGATGGCAGCGCTCGCCTCCGCGCAAATTTCATCCAGACGTTTTGCCAGACCACCGACCCCTTGCGCGACATCATAAGTAATATCAATGGTTTTTGACTTCCAGCCACGATGGTCAAGATGTTTTAGCGCGGCCAGCTCTTCGTTGGTTAAAATCGGATGCGGTACACGTAAGCGGTGGGCATGGTGTTCGGTGGTTTCCAGCAGGTTACCTTCTGGCCCGATATAACACTCCAGTGACATCACCACTTCTTCACGAATGGAGTCAATCGCCGGATTGGTCACCTGAGCGAATAGCTGCTTAAAATAGTCATAGATCATTCGCGGTTTATCGGATAAACAGGCCAGCGCCGCATCGTTACCCATGGAGCCAACGGGGTCACGTAACTCGCGCACTAAAGGCAGCAACATAAACTGCATGGTTTCAACGGTGTAACCAAATGCCTGCATCCGCGGGATAATGGTTTTTGGCTCAAAACCATGCGCTTCTTTGTCACTGCCAAGCTCCGAAAATTGAATTTCCTGCCGGTGCAGCCATTCACCATAAGGGTGTCTGCTGGCAAAATCTTTTTTCAGCGCTTCATCGGTGATTAACTCACCTTTGTCGAAATCAATAAGAAACATTTTGCCGGGCTGTAAGCGACCCTTAAATTTTACCTCGGCAGGATCAATATCAACCACGCCAACTTCCGATGCCATGATGACTCGGTCATCATTGGTCAGGTAATAACGACTTGGGCGCAAGCCATTACGGTCAAGCACCGCGCCAACGCAGTGCCCATCAGAAAAGGCAACCGAGGCGGGCCCATCCCAAGGCTCCATCATGGTTGAATTAAAGCGATAAAAATCTTTTTTCGCCTGCGCCATGTTGTTATCAGACTGCCAAGCTTCTGGCACCATTAACATCATGACCTCGGGTAAGCTGCGCCCTGACATTAGTAAAAACTCTAAAACATTGTCGAAGTTTCCAGAATCCGAGCAATCGCTTTCCGCAATCGGGAATAAACTCTCGATCGAACAATCGAAGTCATCACATTTCACCATACCCTGTCGTGCAGCCATCCAGTTGCGATTACCCAACAGAGTATTAATCTCACCATTATGACTCATATAACGATTCGGCTGCGCCCGATCCCAAGAAGGAAAAGTATTGGTGCTGAAACGTGAATGCACCATGGCAATATGCGAAGCATAGTCATTATCTTGTAAATCGAGATAAAACGTTTTTACCTGGAGTGCGTTAAGCATGCCTTTATAAATAATAACGCTGGGCGACAACGAACAAATATAAAAAGCGCTGGCTTGCGAGAGCGAGCTGTCAGCACGTAGCAAATGGGTACTGCGTTTACGAATCACGTAAAGCTGACGTTCAAAATCCTTACCCGTCACGCCTGCCGCTGCTATATAGAGCTGCATAATCATCGGCTGTGCACGCCGAGCAGTTGGGCCGATATCCGCCCCTTCAACATCAACCGGCACTTCTCGCCAGCCCAGACATTTCTGCCCCTGTTCTTTAATTATTTGTTCAACACGGGCAATACACAACAAACGCTGGGTTTCATCCGTTGGCAAAAACACATTGCCTGCGGCGTATAAACCAGCAGCAGGTAAATCTACCGCCAGATCCTGTTTCGCTACCTTACGACAAAAGGCATCGGGCATACCAGTGAGAATACCCGCGCCATCACCCGTAGTTGGCTCACAACCACAGCCACCACGATGCTCCATACGTTGCAGCATAATCTCCGCATCAAGCACAATCTGGTGACTTGCCTTGCCCTTAATATGGGCAACAAAACCCACGCCACAGCTGTCTTTTTCAAAGGCAGGGTCGTATAAACCTTGCTTCTCAGGAAAACCAAATTTTTTCTGTTTTTGTAATGTTGAACTCATATTTAAACCGTAAGCATTTAACACGCAGCAATGTAAAAATAAAAACGGGCAAAATCTATGCCGCCGCTTTTATTAAAATAATAACGATAAAGCCAGGCCACTGGCGAAGATGAACGGTGCAATGCCAGACCATCCATAGCGACATAATGCGATGTCTACACACCGTTACTGTTTTACCGACTCACCTTATTGCCAATATTCAGAGAAAATCTCGTATAAATCACAGGCAAGGCCTACCATTTTAGCGAAAATATACATTTTTGGAAAGCTTATGGGAGCAGTCAGCTAATAAATCAACCGCTTACAAACAAACGAGGGGCTATGAATACTCCACCGGCTCAAAGTCGGTGGTTTCAGGTTACGGCTAAAAGACGGTCATTTCGCCTAAAGGCACGATAGCGCACTAGATTCATCATTACTCGTCACGTCATTCCCGCATGTTTCTAGCGGGAATCTAGCTACATGATGGATTCCTGCTAGAAACATGCAGGAATGACGGAGCGTAACAGGCAAGTAACGAGATTAATTATGCTTCCACTTAACCCCGGCCGCCTAAAGGCGCGGGATTTACGGACCCCCTATCGGGGACTTTAAACGCTAACACTTATCCACTAAAGCAAAGCCAATATCGAAAGACCAGACCATAAATCTGGTATCGCATCTTTCATAGGAATGTAGGGATTTGGGAATATATTTCGATGCGACCAAGAGGATACAAATATGACTATAGCGATTAATCGCTGCATATTTTGCTGACAAACCCAGCGGAAAAGGTACTTCGCGCAAAGCGCTCTGCATTAAAATTCATATTGTATTTTAATGCTGAATGATTGATCCAGAACTTGTTTATTGTCACTTTGACCATAAGCCACGCCAGCAATAAAGCCGTCACCATTCTCAAAATTTATGCCCACCGAAAATTGTGCGCTTGTTTCGGTTTCTGTTACGCCTGCATCG
>CAZMLD010000239.1:0-1880 GCA_964566975.1 uncultured Thiotrichaceae bacterium
GTAAGTTAAGCAATAACGCCCGTCATGCTCCCCGATAAAAGACTTAACTTACTGGCATTGGTTTTAGCCCAAAACCCCAGTGTTTCATTACATAGCAGCTCATCGACACATACCGATTCAGCACGTTCAGACACGGTTTCGGATAATAAAGACCTTTCATTACTATTTCTCATGTCGCTCGCCACTTCATAACAAAATCACCTGTTTTTAATTCTATTCCTATATAAGTGAGTTATAATCTCGCTATGAACTTTCTACCGATCACATACCCGCTCGCACACGATGGCGTTGTTTCAATGCTGCAGCACTATAAAATTTCACCAACACGTCAACGCGTAGAAATTGCAGGGTTTTTATTTCAACGCGCACAACATTTGTCTGCGGAAACAATTCTTGCTGGCGTGGCGGACGCGGGCAACCGAGTATCACGTGCCACGGTTTATAACACCATGGGCTTATTTGCCAGCAAAGGCGTTGTGCGTGAAATATTAATCGACCGAGAACGGGTTTTTTACGATACCAATACCGAAAAACATCAACATATCTACAACATTGACACCGGCGAATTAAGTGATGTACATGACGCTGACATCGGCAACATCACAGCGCCCAAACTGCCTGACAATTTAAGAGTCGTTGACACAGACATCGTCTTTAAAGTGTCCGCAGCATAGATCACCTGGCAAACTCAGACCACGCTGCTGCCCTGAGTAGCGTTTTCTAACGCACGTAGAAATGAATACCCATTGCTCTGTCAGTGCAATGCGGTTAAAGCATAACTAGGAGCTTGTCCGAGAATAGAGAACCTACTGCAAATCCCATAAAAACCATAAGGTGAGCTTATCGAAATCGTTAAATATACCCAATATTCACCTCATTCGATAAGCTCACCTTATGGCTTCTCTGTGATTTTCGCTACGATTTCTATTCTCGGACAAGCTCCTAGCACCACCATTTCGCCTGACAGCCGTTATTTATAATCAGCTAGAGCTCGTGCAAGCCACCATAAATAGTGTAAAATTCGGCGCAAATACATTCATACAAAAGAAAAGAGCAGACAGCGCTAATGGCCGAAAGAAGTGTTCCCCGCAGACCCACCCTCCTGATCATTCTGGACGGCTTTGGCGTCAACCCCAGTCGAATTAACAATGCCGTCCTGCAAGCGGACACCCCGCGATTAGACGAATACTTTTCGCGCAACCCACATACCACGCTGGATGCCTGCGGTAGCTCAGTGGGTCTGCCTGATGGCCAAATGGGCAACTCAGAGGTAGGGCACATGACACTGGGCAGCGGCTCAGTCATCCGACAGGATCTGGTTCGCATTAATGATACAATTGAAAATGGCGATTTTTTTGAAAATGCGGCCTTGCTGGCTGCAGTAAAAGATGCCGCTGCCAACGACCGTCCACTGCACCTAGTTGGCTTAACCTCTAACGGCGGTGTGCATAGTCACATCAGCCACCTGAAAGCCTTAATAAAACTGTGCGCCGACCACAAGGTAAAACCCGTTGTACACATGACAGCCGACGGGCGTGATACCGCGCAAATGTCTGCGCTCGTGTTTTTAGCAGATATCGAATGCCTGCTGGAAGATGCACACGGCAGTATAGCTACTGTCTGCGGACGTTATTACTCTATGGATAGAGATAACCGCTGGAATCGTACAGAGCTAGCCTGGCAGGAAATGGTCGATGGCGAAGGTCGCCGAGCAGAAAATGCACGTTATGCGATTGAAGCCGCCTATGCCAATAATGAGACCGATGAATTTATTATACCCACCGTGCTGGATGAGGCACAACTTATTGCATCCGGTGATAATGTTATTTTCTTCAACTTTCGTAATGACCGCTCACGACAGCTCACGGCAGCATTAAGCC
>CAZMLD010000239.1:1890-3977 GCA_964566975.1 uncultured Thiotrichaceae bacterium
AGGAACTTTTCGACTTTTTTGATACCGCTGACTTTGAAGGCGCTCTGGTAACCTGTCTAACCGAATACGATCCCGAATTTTTACTGCCCATCGGTTACGCCCCAGAGCGACCACAGGCAACCGTCGCATCGGTGGTTAGTCGCGCCGGTTACAAACAGATGCACTGTGCTGAAACCGAGAAATATGCACACGTTACCTACTTCTTCAATGGCGGCAAAAAGAAACCCTTTGCGGGTGAAGACCACGTTATGGTGAACTCGCCCGATGTCGCCACTTACGATTTGCAACCAGAAATGAGTGCCGCTGGCGTGGCCGATAAAGTCATCGAAGGGCTGGAATCTGGTCGTTATGGTTTCATCCTAGTAAATTTCGCCAATGGCGATATGGTCGGTCACACTGCGGTACGCGATGCCGTCATTAAAGCCGTCGAAACATTGGATAAAGAAGTCGGCCGAGTGCTGGATGCCGCAAAAGAAACCGGTTTTTCCGTCATTCTGACGGCAGATCATGGTAACTGCGATGAAATGGTGGATCCAGTAACACAGGAACCACACACGCAACATACATTATACCCCGTACCCTGCATGATTATTGATGAAACCAACTGGCATTTACGCCCAGGCAGCGATTTAAGCGCCGTCGCACCCACGGTATTACAGTTAATGGGCTTACAGCAACCGTCTTCGATGACAGGCAAGTCGTTATTACTGTGTGAATACTAACTCTGCACCCAAGCACTCAGATCAGCCTCAAATATCGCTGGAATAGTGCTGCCTGATACAGACAAACACTTTTTTATCGCGCCCTAAAACCACTAAACAAAGCCATGGGCACTTATCAACATGACCTCAACAGAATTAATGCATTGATTATTCAGATAACACAACGGCCTCTACCTCAATTCTCTCGTAACACTCAACCCACGACAGGCCTGAATTCAAGAGTCTGCTTACCCTGAATAGACCGCGATATTTAACATGTTAGCCTTTGTTCAAAATTTTTGAACAGCCGAAAGCAAAGGACAATTATGGAAAAAAAACAGATTTTACAACAGGCAGTCACACAGTTAAATACAGCCATCAGCAATAGCCTGCCGTTAACCTTCAACGAAAAACTCTTTTCACTGTCTGAGCAAACAACTGAGGGCGAAACACTTATCACCTTGACTAGCGCAGACAAACAACTTAGTTTTTCCGTGATAGTACAAACTTGGGCACCACAAAAAGACATCAACAGCCTGATCGCTCAAATAAAAGCCATGCCGACAAAAACAATTTTATTTGCCGATTTTGTCAATCCGGTAATGGCAGAAAAGCTTCGTCAATGCTCAGTGGCATTTATTGACTGCGCGGGTAACCTGTCCATTAAAAGCAAACCGCTTGACCTGTATGTGAGACGAAAAAAATCTTCTCCATTACGCAGCAAACGAGTACGGGGACGAGCATTTAATGCCGCTGGATTAAAGTTAATATTTGCTATATTTAACGAGCCAAGTTTTCTCCAAGCTTCATACCGAGAAATCTCTAATAAAATAGACATTGCCTTAGGCAGCGTTGGCCCTGTGCTTGATGACCTGCACGCTTCGGGTTATATACTCGATGACGGTGAACGGCGACTGGTTAATAAAAAACGATTATTTGAACGCTGGGTAGATGGCTATCTGGAAAAATTACGACCCAAACAGCTTATCGCCTGCTATAGCTGCGAAAATACTAACTGGTGGCACAAAGCAGAACCAGAAAACTTTCAAGGCTTATGGGGTGGTGAAGTTGTTATCGCAAAACCAACACCCTTTATGCAGCCAGAAACCATCAGCCTGTACTTTTCATCTGACTCAAAACACGAAGAGTTTGCCGAATTTTATGGCCTACAAAAAAATAACGAAGGCGAAATCTGTATATATAAAAGTTTCTGGTCACCCGCGTTTGCGGGCAATAACAATACAGACGGAATCAACCCCATGATTATTTATGCTGATATTGTTGACTCTATCAACCCAGGAAGCTGGGATGTGGCTAAAACATTTTACGGTGAGGCGGTGTCTACGTTGCTGCAGGACTAAGCGACCTAGGTCAATACCCTGTAAA
>CAZMLD010000240.1:0-3969 GCA_964566975.1 uncultured Thiotrichaceae bacterium
TTTCTTGTTGCTGTTTGCTGAGTGCTTTATTTTCAGGTGTGCTAATGACAAAGTGGTCAATGGCTTTTTCACCGGCTGTTGTTATTCTGGCGTTGAGTAGCTTGATTCTGCAATCAATTAATGTGCTGGCAATATTCTCCAGTACAGCGCTTCGGTCAATGGTTTCAATTGATAAAAGCGTGGTTTTGTTATCCTCTGCATTTTTAAAGTGCACGGTTGTTGGTGATGAAAAATATTTATGTTTGCTGCTGCTAACTAATTTTTGTGTGGTGTCAGTGCCGATTTTATCACTATCATTATGGCTAAGGCCTGCTTCCAGCTGATTAACAATTTGTGTTGCCACAAACGACATTCTGTCAGTATCGGTATCTATTGGTGCTAAACGAAAGCTTTGCAATGCGTAACCATTGCTAGCATTAATAACTTGTGCATTGACAATGTCCACATCGCTTTTACCTAATACGGTGACCACATCATAAAAAATATGTTCTCTATCCGTCATATAAATAAGTAGCTGGATACTGTTGCTGGACTGGTGAACACGCGTTTGTAGCAGTGGTTTACTCAGTGTTTCTTGCTGCTTGGCTTCGATAATAAGTGATGTGTGCCATGTAATCTGTCCGTAGGTGTGACTTTGAAAATACTCTGCATTTAGTGTTTCCCATAATGCATTGGCTTGGTGCGAATCGATACCCTGACGTTCAAGTTTGCGTAAACTGGCTGTTTGAATTTCAGATATGTTAATTTCTTTACTGTTATGTTGGCGTTTTTGTTTACCTGAAGCATTCAGACTTTTGAATTTAGAATCTTTATTAAGCCAGGCAGCGGTTTTGTTATATAACTCAGCGAGTAATTTATCTTTCCAGTCATTCCATTGCTTTGGGTTGGTGGCTCGTATATCAGAAATGGTTAGCAAATAAAGGTAATCAAGTCGCTCTAGTGTGCCGACCAGTTCGGCAAAATGACTGATGATGTCCGGGTCGCTGATGTCTTTGCGTTGCGCCGTGTTCGACATGACAAGGTGGCTGGCTACCAGCCAGCTTACCAGTGCGCTCTCCTTTTCTGCTAGCCCATGTTGCAGACAGAATTTTTTTGCAATAACCTCACCAAGCTGGGAGTGGTCACCCTTGCGGCCTTTGGCTATATCGTGAAATAGACCGGAAAAATATAACAGGCCAGGATTGCCTAGGTGTTGAAAAATGCCGCTGGCTAAAGGGAACTCGTGGCAATAGTCTGGCATCGAGAAACGTCGCATATTTCTGATGACAAACAACGTGTGCTGATCAACGGTATAGGCATGGTATAAATCGTACTGCATTCTGCCGACAATTAAATCAAAGTCAGGTATGTATGCAGCAAGTATGCCGTAGCGATTCATTCTTCTTAATTCGTGGGTGACGCCACGTGAACCCATCATTATTTTAATAAACAAGTGGTGAGCACGCGATGACTGCCTGAAATCATCGTTTATTAAGTGCCTGTATTGCCTTATCTGGCGAATTGTGGCTGCACGTACGCCCTGAATTTCAGGGTAGCTCTGTAAAATAGTGAATATCTCAAGAAGGGCGCAGGGGTCGCTTTTAAAGACGTCTTCGCGGGTGGTTTCGATATAACCATTTCGTACCTGGAAGCGGTTATTTATTTTTTCAGCGATGGCATCAACATTGGCGTAAATAATGGCTTCCCTAAAGTGTTGCAGTAACATTTCATTCAAGCGTTCCAGTGTGATCACGGTACGATAATACTGCTGCATGAACTGTTCGATGGCTTCATTATTTGGTTCGTTGGGGTCATCTTGGAAACCAAATTCGTTTGCTAGATCACGTTGATAGTCGAATAATAAACGGTCTTCACGGCGACCCGCAAGATAATGCAAGCTACAGCGAATGCGCCATAACAGGTGCTGTCCTTCAATTAATGTTTTAAATTCATCTTCCAGTAGAAAGCCGTGTTTTACCAGGTCGAACAGGCTACTTGCATTGAAGTGTCGTTTGGCTACCCAGCCGATCATCTGAATGTCACGTAACCCGCCCTGACTTTCTTTTAAGTTGGGTTCCAGGTGGTAAGCGGTGTCGTTAAATTTTCCGTTGCGTTGAATCTGTTCTTCAAGTTTAGTTTGAAAGAAAGATTTTGAATCCCAGATTTGATCGGTACTGGTTTTGTTTTTCATGGCAGTGAATAAATCATCACTTCCTGCCAGTAATCTGGCTTCCATGATGTTGGTTGCGACAGTGATGTCTTTGGTCGATTCAACAACACACTCCGCAACGGTTCGCACACTGTGACCGATTTCGAGACGGATATCCCATAGCAATGTCAGGAATTTTTCCAGCAAATCTCTGGTTTGTTGATTTTCTTCTTCCTTTAATAAAACCATCAAATCAATATCAGACTTTGGGTGTAACTCAGCGCGGCCATAACCGCCAACAGCGATAAGCGCGATTTCCTGGTTTATGTCTTTAAACAAATGGGTGTAGATGCTGTCAATTAATTGGTCGATAAGCCACGAGCGACCATAGACAATGGTATTGACATCCGAATCTTGTTGATAAAGTTCTTTTAAACCATTGTCAATCGTACTAACAACATCTTTTAAAAGTTTTATTATTTCAGGGTTAATCAGCTCCGCGGCTAACTTATCTGTATTGCTGTTAAGTTGTTTATTGAGTAACTCAAAATCAACCAGATTTTTAATTGCAGTCATGTCAACGCTGATAGCTTGTTTTCTGAATGAAGGTTTGCTGGTTGCAGGCTTGCTAAGTGTGGTCATACCGCTTTCAGGGTTTTCTTTAATCGTTGCCATTAAACTTCATCGCCTTCGCATTGCGTTAAAACCTGATGTCCATTATCAGTAACCAATATGGTGTGCTCCCACTGTGCAGATGGGCTATGGTCTTTGGTGACAACAGTCCATTTGTCACTTAGTAACTTAACGTCGCGTTTGCCAGCATTTATCATCGGTTCGATAGTGAAAATCATGCCAGTCTCCAGTTTTACACCTGTGCCGGCTTTACCATAATGCAGCACTTGCGGGTCTTCGTGAAAGCCTTTGCCGATACCGTGGCCGCAGTACTCTCGCACCACAGAGAAGTTGTTTGATTCAGCGTGTTGCTGAATAACCTGGCCAATGTCACCTAGGTGGGCGCCGGGTCTAACTAGGTTTATGCCAAGGTTCATGCATTCGTGTGCAATTTGACTAACGCGTCTGGCGCGTACTGGCGGCTCTCCCACAAAAAACATTTTGCTGGTGTCGCCATGGTAGCCATCTTTAATCACCGTGATGTCGATATTAATAATGTCGCCTTTTTTTAGGGTTTTTTCACTCGGTATGCCGTGGCATATCTGGTGGTTAACTGAGGTGCAGATAGATTTTGGGAAACCGTGATAATTGAGCGGCGCAGGGATGGCCTGCTGAACATCAACGATATAATCGTGACATATTTTATTGAGTTCATTTGTGGTAATACCGGCTTTTACATGCGGACGTATCATTTGCAGGACTTCACCGGCGAGTCGCCCGGCAATACGCATTTTTTCTATTTCCTGTGCATTTTTTATTAATATTGTCATAGTGTTTTATTTTGTAGTAAGTGTAACTTATCAATAAGTTGGTGCAGTATATAGCATGCGTGCGAAGAGTATACCAGCCTGTTGCAGGCTGGTGTTTCCATGTGGTTTAAAGTGGGACTTGTCGATAGTATTTATGCTCCCGATAGTCTAGGAGTTTGTCCGAGAATAGAGAGCCTACTGCAAATTCCATAAAGGTCATATACTGAGCTTATGGAATTTGTTAAATAGCGCAACTATTCCGTCCTTTGGTTGGTAAATCGCACCGCCTTCCTGGCTCTTTGCGAAATACGACCGCCATGGATGGTGGAAGTGTGGAAAATGCTAGGAGCAATTTTCAGTACGTCCATCCATCCACCACGACTCACCTCATTCAATAAATTTACCTTATAACCTTTCTGT
>CAZMLD010000241.1:0-3927 GCA_964566975.1 uncultured Thiotrichaceae bacterium
GATCAAAGAAATCAATGGCGCAAGAATCTGTATTATTGGTCAGGCCTTCCCACGTACTGTCAATGCCAACCCACCCGAGTTTTTCCCTGACTGGTCTTTCGGTATGCGTGAAGACGACATGATCGACTTGGTTCAAACCATTCGTGAAGAAGAAAAACCCGATGCCATTGTCTTATTGTCACATAATGGTATGGATGTTGACATCAAAATGGCCGAGCGCGTGCCAGGTTTGCACGCCGTATTTGGCGGTCACACCCATGATGGCGTACCTCAACCCATCAAGGTTAAAAATATTGAAGGCTATGAATGCTGGGTAACCAATGCAGGCTCTAATGGCAAATTCCTTGGCGTGATGGACTTTGACATTAAAGATGGCGTCATCAAGAGCATGCATTACAACATGTTTCCTCTCATTTCTGATGCCCTGCCCGCTGATAAAGAAATGCAGGCATTCATCAATCAAATGCGCCTCACCAAATACGATGAGAACATTGTTGAAAGCCGCCACCCAAAATTGCTCTATAATAAATCACGTGTTGGCAAATCCTATGCTGAAATCCTCGATGAAAAACTCGCCATTGCCGACCGACTGCTCTACCGTCGTGGCAATTTTATGGGCACCTGGGATCAGATTCTGTGTAATGCCCTGCGTGAAGAATACGATGCCGACATCGCTATGTCTCCTGGTGTACGCTGGGGTACAACCACACTAAAAGGCGACTGGATCACCATGGAAGATGTGATGACGCAAAGCGCGTTAACCTATGGCGAAACTTACGTTACAGAGATGACAGGGCATTCCATATTAAGAATTCTAGAGCAGGTAGCCGATAACCTATTCGACCCAAACCCTTACTTACAGTCAGGCGGCGACATGGTACGACTTGGCGGCATGGACTACACCATCGAACCGTCTAAACCCATCTTTGAGCGCCTCACTGAAGCACGTTTGGATAATGGCCATCTCATTGAAGCAGACAAGACATACAAAGTTGCTGGTTGGGCGCAGGTCAACAGCACACCAGATGGTCGCTTAATGTGGGATGTGGTGCGTGACTATATTGTTAGAAACCGTGGCGAAGACAACGTCTTAAAAATCGCTAAAATCAACCGCCCGAAATTACTTGGCGTTTCGCATGATCCCGGCATTGCGGATTATGCTGGTGAGCTAGGTTAACAACGCTCATGAATACTCCACCGGCTAAAGCCGGTGGTTTCAAGTTACGGCTAAAAGCTGGTCATTTCGCCTAAAGGTGATCTACAGCACTCTAAAATCATCATCGCGGTCGTTCGGCTTCTGGTTTTCTATATACGCTTTCCAGACTTCGTCTGTCACGTTTCCGCTTGAAGCGACCCAATAGCCTCTCGCCCACAAATGCTGACCCTAGTACCTCTTCTTCAATTGCGGAAACTCCGTTAACATCTTGTGAGAACGCTTACCCTTCAGAAACTGCACCGCTCTAGATACCGATAAACTCGGTGGTATTCCTATCAACAGGTGTACATGATCCCTGTTGATAGCACCCGCATAGATTATCATTTCTTTGCTTCGTGCAATTCCTCGCAGTAACTCATGACACCTTTGCCCAACATCTCCACTCAACACCAGATAACGATACTTCGCTACCCAAACTATGTGATATTTGCAATCCCAAATAGTGTGACCACCATGTTTATAATTCTGCATTCACTAAGCATACCACCTGACCCGTGCCGCCTAAAGGCGTGGAATTTACGCCCCCCTATCGGGGACTTTAAAATAAAAGGTTGCAGTGCGAAGAAGTTGTTTGAAGAGTTTCCAAAATTGAAAAAGCGCTATTGGGGAAAACATTTTTGGGCAAGGGGATATTTTTGTCTCACAGTGGGTCAGATGACAGAAGAAATACAAACGGCTGTTAATAAGCTCAACCACCGTCCAAGAAAACGTGAGGATATAAAATGCCTCACGAGTTATTCTCGCGGCAGTCAGAGATATTGCTGGCTGCATAAACAATTGCACTTACATATATAGTTTCACCACGTTATACCTGATTTTAAAAAATAACATAACTTATGAGAAATTCCTATGCCTACTATTGATCGCCGAACTTTCCTAAAACTAATGGGGCTAAGTGCCACAGCAGGCAGTACCGTTCTGTTAACCGCCTGTAATAATTCCCCTGCCGAAGAAGGGGCGGTAAAATTAGCGGATGACTTTTACGATTTACCGATGAAAGGTAACGTCAGAATATTACATACCACTGATATTCACGGTCAATTGCAACCCGTTTATTATAGAGAACCAAACGTAAATATTGGTGTTGGTGATGCCTTTGGTCATCCTCCTCATATAGTCGGCAAAAAATTTCTGGAAACTATGGGCTTCAAACCAGACACACCAGAAGCCTATGCCTATACCTACCTAGACTTTCAAAATGCCGCAAATAAATATGACAGAATGGGTGGCTTCCCACAAATAAAAACGCTGATGGATCGCTTACGCAACCAGGCTGGTGGCCAGAAAAACACACTTACCCTAGATGGCGGTGATTTATGGCAGGGCTCTGGTACTGCGCTGTGGACGCGCGGCGTTGACATGGTTAAAGCATCAAATATTCTAGGCGTAGATGTTATGGTTGGTCACTGGGAATTCACCTATAGTCAATATGAGGTGTTAAAAAATATTGCCATGTTCAAAGGTGATTTTATCAGCCAAAACGTCCGCGTTAAAGATGAGTCGCTGATGGGTGACGATTACATGAATCTGGTCGATAGCTTTGATGGCAAAGGTTTGTATGATGAAGATACCGGTCATGCCTTTCCGCCTTATGTCATAAAAGAAGTCAACGGTGCAAGAATTTGTATTATTGGTCAATCCTTCCCGCGCACGGCTAATGCCAACCCGCCAGAGTTCTTCCCTGACTGGTCATTTGGTATACGCGAAAGCGACTTGATAGAACTGATAGAAATGATTCGTGAAGAAGAAAAACCCGATGCTATCATCTTGTTATCACACAACGGCATGGGTGTTGACATCAAAATGGCAAAACGCGTACCAGGTTTAAATGCGATATTTGGTGGCCACACTCATGATGGCGTACCCAAACCCATTAAAGTTAAAAGTGTTGACGGCAGTGAATGCTGGGTAACTAATGCTGGTTCAAATGGCAAGTTCATTGGCGTGATGGATTTTGATATTAAGGATGGAGAAATCAAGAGCATGCATTACAACATGATGCCCATCATTTCCGAAGCACTCCCCGCAGATGAAGAAATGCAGACATTCATTAATCAAATACGTAGTACCAAATACGATGAAAATATTATTGAAAGTCGCGTGAAAAAAATGTATTACAACAAGTCACGTGTAGGCAAAAGCTATGCAGAAATTCTCGATGAAAAACTCGCCATAGCTGATCGACTGCTTTATCGTCGCGGCAACTTTATGGGCACCTGGGATCAGATTTTATGTAATGCATTACTTGAAGAATACGATGCTGATATCGCCATGTCTGCTGGGGTACGCTGGGGTACAACCACACTAAAAGGTGATTGGATCACCATGGAAGATGTGATGGCCCAATGTGCATTAACCTATGGTGAAACTTATGTAACAGAAATGACAGGGCATAACCTGTTAAGAATTTTGGAACAGGTAGCCGATAACCTGTTCGACCCAGATCCTTACTTACACTCAGGTGGCGACATGGTTCGACTTGGCGGCATGAATTACACCATCAATCCATCTAAACCTTTATTTGAACGCATTACTGATGCACGTCTAGACAATGGGCATCTCATTGAAGCAGAAGAAACATACAAAGTGACCGGTTGGGCACAGGTTCACCAAACACCTGATGGCCGTTTGATATGGGATATAGTACGTGACTATCTCATTAAAAACCGAGACGAAGACAATGTTTTGAAAATTGGTAAAATTAATCGCCC
>CAZMLD010000242.1:0-3910 GCA_964566975.1 uncultured Thiotrichaceae bacterium
CAGGAGCAGGAGCAGGAGCAGGAGCAGGAGCAGGAGCAGGAGCAGGAGCAGGAGCGCCTATGATGGTGATCGTAATTAAATGTGTTGTGCCATCAACGCTGCTGACCGTTAGCCCGTCAATCAGGCTGTTGTCGCTGTTCAGGTTCTGGATGATGCTTTGGTTGTTATCCGCTACATAGTGCCAGTTGCCGCTTAGGTCTATTACTAGTTTGCCGTAGTTACCGGTAATTGTTTCTGCTACAAAAGAAGCTTCGCCGTCATTGCTGTCGGTGATATTTAATTTTCCGCTGACCTTTAACAGCTTGTTGTTATCCAGGTTACTGTCCTTTGTCATGCTGCCATTGTTAGTGCCAGTAATGATCGCAGCATGGTTAGTATCGGTATATGTGACTGGGTTTGTGTCTGAGCCAAGACCAGGAGCCACGGCCGTTAACATATCTTCAGTGCTGCACGCAGTCATCTGCAGGGTCATTAATAGTGTAGCCAATGTTGATATCAAACGAAATTTAGATATACGGAAAATAGTCATGGTGCTCTCCAACTGCCAGCATCAGCGTTGTAACAGTAAGAGCGCAGCTCAAACGGAATGCCAGTAAACAAAATAATAGTTTTTTGGTTTTTGAGCAATTAGAGATCGACTGAATTAATTTCCCTAAGCGTGAAGCTTGTGACGGAATATGTCGATAGAGTTACTATAGCATAGTGTAAAGGATGTCGGGAGTTTTTTGTTGGAAAAATGACAAATTTTGTTATATGAATGACGGCTTGTTTTTGTTTTTTATTGTTCGTTGTAATAAAAACAATTAGATATAAACTTTTTCATTTTTTTATACTTAAGTTATCAGGCAATGTTGTCTGGTTAAAAAATAACCACATCATTGCTGTGTTTGCCTGTATGTTTATTTTGTGCAGTGATCAGTGTGTTGCAGGTCGTTTGTGTCGTGTTGTAAAGTGCCTATAAGATAATGATGGTGACTGTTGGTGCAGAGTAGATAATGATAGATTTTTTACGGGGAAGCGGTTTAGAGGCGGTAGTTGAGAAAAAGTTGGGTATGAAGCTGGATGTGATTGTGCATAAATCGCTTGATTCGACTAACAGCTGGTCATTGCGGGAAAGTAAGGCGGGTCAGGTGTTGCCGTTTGCCTGTTTTGCAGAGCAGCAAACCTCAGGCAGGGGGCGTCGTGGTAAGTGCTGGCATATGTCGGCGAATAACAACATCGCCATGAGTCTTGCCTGGCCTTTTATGTTGTCAACGCAGTCATTAAATTTATTGCCATTATCCATTGCTCTCGCTATTGTTGAGGTGCTGGAGAGTTTGGGTTTAAAGCAGGTACAAATTAAGTGGCCGAATGATGTTTATGTTCAGGGTAAAAAAATTGCTGGCGTTCTAATTGAAACGCAAGCGGTTAAGCGTACGCAAGTTAGTGACTGCGATGCAGCTGAATATACTGCCGTGGTTATTGGTGTTGGTCTGAATTATCAGATGCACAAGGCTGGTCAGGTGATGATGGATCAGGCGGATGATAATGAAGTGCTGGTATTAACAGATATTTGCCAGCAACTGGTACGACAAAAGCTGGCACAACAAAAGCTGGCACGGCAAAAGATAGCGGAAAAGGCAACGCGAAATGGTGTTGCCTCAGCGTTGTTGTGTGGCGTGATCAATGTCTGTCGAAACTTCAGTGAAGAGTCGCGTGGAAATCTGGCAAAGTTTCGTAACTCGTATGATTTTTGCAAACAGAAAAAGGTTAAACTGATCCTAGATGATAAGGAAGTGCTAACGGGTATCGCGCAAGGGGTTAGTGAGCAAGCGGAATTGCTAGTGCTAATAGCGGGTGAGTTGCGTGCTTTTAATAGTGCCGAGGTGAGTGTGCAGGCTGATTAAGTGTGGTGTTTGCGTGTAATGCATCGTTGCAAAGCTGTCTTGCCAGTCTGCATGGCTCCTCAGGCTTATCTATGCTTGAGCTAATAAAATTCCTGTGAACTTTCGCTGTCCCTGAAGTTCGTTGCTGCCGCACTAGAGAATCACAGCTGAGAGTCATAGCTGCGCTACAAAATGGCTGCTTACGAATTTTTTCATACTTTTCATTTATTATGACGTGAGCGTCAACGTTGGTCTGAATCGTTATGTTTTTGGTGCCAGGTAGTTACAAACAGGTAGTTACAAATTCGTTAACATCAGAGGCTTTATAGTGAGAGAGCGATGATACTGACTGTCGATATTGGCAATAGCAGAGTCAAGTGGGCTTTGTGGCGAGCTGATAAAATTGTCGAACGAGGCGTGGCTACGTACACGGTAGAAAACGACCCAGATGTGTTTGCTGAGCTGTTTTCAACGATGGGGAAGCCAGTGTGCATCTTTGCGGTTTGTGTTGCTGTTAATAAGTTGTCTTATGGTTTGAACGAATGGTGTGAGCAGCACTGGAGGCTTGGCGTTGAGTTTTTGAAAACGCAGAAGCAGTTTCGCCATATAATCAATGGCTATAAAAACCCCGCGCAGCATGGTGCTGATCGATGGGCCAGTGTTGTTGCCAGTCATCAGCTTTGCCCTGGGTCTTCAGTGTGTGTTATTAATGCGGGGACGGCCATTACTTTTGATTTAATAAATAAAGATGGGCGGCATCTGGGTGGTTACATCCTGCCCTCATACGTTACTATGCACAAGGCGTTGCAGATGGATGCCGCGAATGTAAAGTCAGTGTTTGAGCTGAGTTTTAATGAGTCCAGTGTGCCAGATAACACGAGTGATGGTGTTAACCAAGGACTGCATAAATTGTTGCAGGCAGGTATTCGTGAAATTTGTCAGTTTGCTATGCTAAACATGGAGTCCCCGATGCAAATAATTATTAGTGGTGGTTTTGCCAAAACTATTCTGTCTTATCCAGACATGCCGAAAATGCTTCATCAGCCCGATTTGGTTATGCATGGGCTGTATAGCATCATGGGCCAGCGCATGGGCAGGAGGGCGTAGTCAGTGCGTTGGCTGTTTTTAATCATGCTTTCATTTAACCTGGTTTACCTGGCGTGGCAAACAGCGCAGCCAGCTGTGCCATCGTATGAAAATGTCCTGCCATTAAAAGGTGTCCAACCTATTGTTTTATTAAGTGAATTAGTGTTAAACGAGCCGGTATTGAGTGAGTCGGATCTGCAGCTCGCGGTAGTGGCAACGGCTGCACAAACTGCTGTTTTGCAGCGTGATGTTGAAGTTAAGCAGCAAGAGCAGATAGGTGCTGAATCGAAAAATGAAAAAAATCAGCTGTCACAACTGGCGGAAACAGTCGTCTCTGCTCAAAAAATAGAAATGAAAGCACAGTCACTCTTAGCGGTGAATCTGGCCGACCTAGTGGTTGAGGCTGAGCCACTTCAAGCTTTCGATGGGGAGCAGGAAAAACAGTCACATAAAGACCGGTGTTTTACATTTGGTTATTTTCGAGACAAGGAGGCATTAGTGAGTCTGTCGCGAGAAATTGGCTCTTATGTGAAAGGTGTCGAGTTCCGCGATACGGAGAAACGTGAACTATCTTTACACTGGGTCTTTGTGCGGCCGGCAATAAACCGTAAAGAGGCGGTGGAGACGGGGCAGCGTTTGAAAGAAAAAGAGATAAGCGACTTTTATGTGATTCGTGAGGGTGAAAAAAAATATGGGGTTTCACTGGGTCGTTTTAGAAATAAAAATGGTGCTTACTGGCTGGCTGAAAAAGTGAGAAACCTCGGTTTTGATGTGATTGTTGAGCCGGTGTATAAAACTTATACGGCATATTGGTTGGACTATCGGTTAGTCGGTGAGGCAGGTATCCCCGAGCCAATGTTAGCTAAATATTTGCGACCTGCTGGGCAGGGCAAAGTAACTAATGTGGGTCGCGCGTGTGATATCTAAGTGTTACCTTGGTTTTTATCGGCGTTGATCTT
>CAZMLD010000243.1:0-3881 GCA_964566975.1 uncultured Thiotrichaceae bacterium
TGTAATTACAATAGGTTGGTGAGTTTCAGTGGTCTCATCGATAAGACTGTAAAGCCTAGAGCGTGCCTCTGTGACATTGAGTATTGTCATGATTATTACCTCTACAGATAAGCGTACGCTAAAGCGTGCGTCAAATCAAGACTTTTAAAAGCATAATCAATAGCCCAGTGCGACATAGTAAGTTAGAATCCAAACATACTGGAAAAACATGGAATGATGCAAATGAATGAAGTCGGGGAAAAAACAGAAAAAAACAGCACTCAACCAGAGAACCAGGAACCAGCGGAAAACCAGACCTCTTTTTTCCCAGTCTCTGAAGGCAAGTTTATTACCCTGTACATACTAAGTTTTGGCTTATATGGCGTTTACTGGTTTTACCAGCACTGGAAGCGACAGAAGCCGATGATGGATAAAAAAATATACCCGTTCTGGCGCGCTATTTTCTCCATTTTTTTCACCCACTCATTATTTAAACGCATTAACCAGCAAGCGGCGCATTTGCCTCAACAACATAAATTTAATACCAATATGCTTGCAAGCTTTTTTGTCGCAACAATTGTGTTGAGTCTGGTTGTAGACCCACTTTCGATGAGCACCGATATGCTCAAAAATATAACGAATCAAACATTTGTTATCGCCGCATTAGTGTTATTTCTGCTAAGCACTTATCCGCTGGTCAAAGCCCAAGCGACCATCAACCGAATAAACAACGATATACTTGGGCTACTAAACCATAAATACAGCGTATGGAATTATGTCGGTATTGTTGCTGGCATTATTTTCTGGCTTGCCACGGCGATGGTTGTTTTGGTACAAGCGCTAGACTTAGCAACGACAGTCTAATTTTTCATTTCTCTAGATTTAAAACGGAAAGAAAAAATACGGAAAGACCTTTACGCGATAATTTATAGCTGCACTGCCGCTTTATTTTTATTCTTCTTTTTCTTCTTCGCACCACCATTACGTTGAACCAATAAGCGCTCAAAATAAGTATCGTCAATATCTTGCGTGACATAAATACCATCGAAACAGGAGCTATCGAAACTGTTTATATTTTTATTTCCTTTACGAACAGCGGCGATTAAATCCTCTAGATCCTGATAAATCAGCCAGTCGGCACCAATAATTTTGGTGATTTCTTCTACCGTTCTATTATGCGCGACAAATTCAGCATGTGACGCCATGTCTATACCATAAACATTTGGGTATCGTACGGGTGGCGCAGCCGATGCCATATACACTTTTTTTGCGCCAGACTCACGCGCCATCTGTATGATTTGACGAGAGGTTGTACCACGTACAATAGAGTCATCAACCAGCAAAACATTTTTTCCTGCAAACTCAAGCTCGATAGGGTTAAGCTTCTGGCGTACTGATTTCTTACGTTCTTTCTGCCCCGGCATGATAAAGGTGCGCCCAATATAACGATTTTTAATAAAACCTTCACGATACTTTACATTTAGGTGATAAGCCACTTCCAGCGCGGTACTCCGACTTGTATCAGGAATAGGGATAACCACATCAATATCATGATCAGGTTTTTCGCGCAAAATTTTCTGTACCAGGGTTTGCCCCATGCGTAAACGCGCTTTATATACCAGCACATCATCAATGATGGAATCCGGTCGGGCAAAATAAACATATTCAAAAATACAGGGCGATAACTTAGGGTTTTTTGCACACTGCTTGCTAAAAAACTGACCTTTTTCACTAATAAAGATTGCCTCGCCTGGCGCAAGGTCACGCACTAGCTCAAAGCCCTGCGCCTGTAAGGCAACACTTTCCGAAGCGACCATATAGTCAGTGCCCTGGGCTGTTTCACGAGTACCATAAACCAGCGGCCGAATACCATGCGGGTCGCGTATCGCTAAGATACCTTTACCCGCAACCATGGCAACCACGGCATAACCACCACGACAGCGGCGATGTATGGCTGATACTGCGGTAAAAATATCTTCATGATCAAAGTCCGGACCTGCAATTATCTGCAACTCATGTGCAAAGATATTAAGCAGAGCTTCTGTGTCTGAATCTGTATTTAAGTGACGTAAATCAGACTGAAATAATTGCTCTTTGAGTTCTGCAGCATTGGTAAGATTGCCATTATGTGCCAACGCAATGCCGTAAGGCGAGTTGACATACAGCGGTTGTGATTCTGCTGACGATGACGTACCCGCTGTTGGATAACGTGTATGAGCGATGCCCATTTTTCCCTGCAAATTTTCCATGTGTTTTTTATAAAACACATCACGCACCAGACCGTTACTTTTACGCATATAAAAACGGCCATTTTTACACGTTACGATGCCCGCTGCGTCCTGACCACGGTGCTGCAAAACAGACAGTGATTCGTATAAATCAAGATTCACTGCGCTATGCGCAACAATACCGGCAATACCACACATAGAAAAACTCTTTAGGGTGCTGTTTGAGGAGTAATATTAAAGTTTTCAGGGATATAACCCTGAATAACAATAGCCGCGTTTTCAAACCATTGTATTGATACTGACGACTGCCACCATTGCGCTTCAGGTAGTGGTGTCATGGTGCTGATGACAACAAAAATCAGTACAATTAAACCGCCACGTAATACGCCAAATGCGACACCAAAAATACGGTCGGCACCTGACAGCCCCGTTTTGTTCACCAACTGGGACACCAGTTTATTAATTAGCGCCCCCATCATCAAGGTGAGTATAAATAACACAGCAAAACCGATAGCCTGACGCACCGCTACAGATTCAATATTAACGGGTAGAACGTCCGCTAGTTGCGATGCAAAAGTCGCCGCCAGCCAGATAGCAACAACCCAAGTTGTTAGCGAAATAGCCTCTTTAACAAAACCGCGCAACAAGCTAAAAAAAGCGGACAGGATAATCACAAATACTATAATTACATCTACTACTGCCATCATATTCACATGTGTTTTTCTAAAAGCGTATTATACGCTTTTGAGCGCAGGGGTTAAGACTTCGCAGTAAAATAAGTTGACCATTATTGACATCAAACACAGTACTGGCAAAACATAAACCTTGAGAAATGGTTAACTCCAGTCCATGACAACACCCGTCATCGGTGTATCTTCCCATAAAAAATAGTGCAGTTTCTACTCGCGCCTAAGGATGGTTCACCACGTAAGCATCAACCTGATGAGATTTTCTGAGTTCTTTTTTCCATTTATTCAGCACACTACGCTCCAGCTCGGGGCCAATTTTTACTCGATACGTTTTTTTTCCATTCGCTTGTGCTGGTTGAATAAAAGCGGCGTAACCGGCTGCCATCAATGTCTTACGAAATTGCTCAGCATTTTCATTGCGACTGAAAGTACCAACCTTTAAGGCAAATGATTTGATTTCTTTTTTATGAGCCTGCTCAGGGTCTGCCTGAAGCACAATATTTTGCTGTATTTTAATGGCTTCTAATGGTGTATCAATAGGCGCAAGGGGCGCAAGCTTGTTTTGTGTTAGCGGCGAAAATGCTGGCTTTTCTCTGACTTCAATCTCCTGAACCTGCCTGGATTTATAACCCGAACCATCCAGCAATGCCGGAATAAAAATAACACCCAACATCACCAGCACAGTGGCACCAACTATACGTTGTTGTAACTGCGTTTCCATTTAGTTTAGCCAGTCCACAGGTTTTGCTTTCATCATATTTTTTATTGTAACCGCTCAGGTTATCATTGGAATACGGCAGCTTAGGGCGAAAAATTTGAGTTTACAAGTGGCATTATTCCCAAATCCCGACATAGAAACATGAATATTGTGCAAGATATTGTTTTCACAGGGAAAGAAAAAATATTAGTCGCAGCCATAGCTTCGGCGACTATTTTTTCTTTTTCTGTGGAATCAAGAGCTTGTGCAGGATTCGTGTTTCTATGT
>CAZMLD010000244.1:0-3863 GCA_964566975.1 uncultured Thiotrichaceae bacterium
AAATCGCGCACTGTAAAGATAATCCAGTATTTTTTGCTGGCTGCTATGCTGGCATTTACGGCCGGCCTATTTGTGCACAATGATTTACTCTGGCGTTGGGATAACCTGCTTTATGACACTAAACTGTCATTGTCTACACGTGTTGTTTCTGAAGATATTATCATCATTGGCATCGATGACCAAAGCCTGAAAGAGCTAGGAAAGTGGCCATGGCCACGATCAATTCACGCAGAGCTAATTAATAAAATTGAGCTTGAAGCACCCCTGGTGATTGGGCTTGATATCATTTTCAGTGAAGCTGATCTCCTGAATCCACTTTCTGATGTTCTATTGGCACGAGCCATGCACGCTAGCGGAAAGGTTGTGTTACCCGTGTATATGTCGCAGATAAGTCATAGTTCCTACCCAATCGAAAATCTACCCTTGCCTGAATTCACTCATCATGCTGCGGCTCTGGGCCATGTGCATATAGATATTGGTGCTGATGGTATAGCTCGGAAAATTTATCTCAGGCAAGGCATAGGTGAACCAAGCTGGATGCATTTCAGCCTCGCCATGTTGAGTGTTATTGATGAAACCATGGTGCTGGAAACCCTGTACCCTGTTACTAGGCAAGAAGAAAATTATTCGCCATTGATATGGTCACGAGAGCACCCCTTTCGAATCCCTTTTGTTGGCCCTCGCCACCGTTTCCCACAAATCGGTTTTTCACAGGTTTTATCAGGCCAGTATCCGACGGATTTGTTTCGAGACAAAATTGTACTCATCGGTGCCACCGCTAAAGGTATAGCAGATGTGATGCCTACACCCCAGTTAGGCAAAATGAGTGGCATTGAAATCATTGCGAATATGGTAAATGCGATACGCAATGACCTTCGTATTATCGAGCTACCTAGCAGTTGGATTATATTGATTACAGCCTTGCTTGTTGCATTTCCTTTGCTCATCTACCCCTACTTAAATCCAGTTTACACATTACTGGTGTATGGCAGCATAATAGCGGTTACATTTACAGCTGGTTTTATGTTGTTATGGCTTGCGGGAATATGGATACCCGTTGCAACGATACTGCTATTTCAGTTTATTGGTTATCCATTGTGGAGCTGGCGACGACTGACGCTGGCAATGGAACACATTAATACTGAACTGAGCCGAGTCGTTCATCAGCAAGAAAACTCTAATGTACAGGATGAAAAAAACATTAGGGATGAAATTGACTTTATCTCACAATTTGTGCCGATAAAAGGTTGGGCAATACTGGATGATAATGGCAAGCAGTTAATCAAGGGGGGCACAGCACCAAACTGTAGAATTCAGCATATGAAACTTGATGGCTGGACTATTGATGGCTACCGTTACTGGGCAAGAACACAGCATCACCATAAACCTTGCGTACTAGGGTTGAGCATGGGTGTAGATGTTGTGATTACTGAAGATAAAATGCCATTTTTAAACAGCCTGCTTGAGAAAGTGCCTGAGGTAGAAAAATATTCCGTTATCAACACTGATGATGTATTACGAAAAAAAATTAGACAGTTACAGTCCGCAAGCCAAGAGTATGAAAAGCTACGAGAAATTTTTGGCAGCAGCCTTTCTGCCATGGCAGATGGTATATTGATATACAGTAACAGCGGACAGCTGAAACTATCTAACCAACGTGCAGGCTGGTATTTGTATGGTTCTGAACATGCCAGTATTAATAGTCAAACATTGGACTATGTGTTATCACAGCTGCGGTTAAAGAATGATGATAAGTGGGCGTTGCTTTTGCAGCGTGTTATATTAAAACAGGAAAGGGTGGTGGCGCATACACAACATAATAATTGTGAACTGATGGTGCAAATAAGCCCATTACAAATAACGGGACATATTTTTGACGGTTTTATTATTACCTTCTCAGACATTAGCACATTAAAAGCCAGTGAGAAAAAGCGTAATGAACTGCTGGACTTCCTTTCTCATGACCTGCGTTCACCACTGTCATCAACAATAGCTCTCATTGAATTGGCGAAGAATAAAAATAGCATCGAAGATGTACATGGCATGTTGGGTGAGATTGAAAGTCACACTTATAAAACACTGCATCTTGCTGAGCAGTTCCTGCAATTATCTCGTGCTAACAGCACAGAAAACACCTGCTTTCACTTAATTGACATTAATAATGTCGCGCTTAATGCCATCGATCAATTATGGACGCAATCGAATAAAGCACAGGTTAAAATTAAACACAGCTTTGATCATAATGAACTATGGACATACGCAGAGCCCGATTTACTGGAACGTGCCATCCTCAATTTGCTGTCCAATGCAATAAAACATAGCGATATAGACGCTATCGTAGAGGTAACTATTCAGCTAAAGAATAAAATAATAAACTGCTGTGTTATTGACTATGGCAGTGGCATTTCTATGGAGGAGCTGCCGTATTTATTTGATGCCTTCAGACGTACACAAGATGCCAGTATGCAACGCAAACATGGTGTTGGCCTTGGTCTGGCTTTTGTCCACGCAGTCGCACAGCGTCACTCGGGTCATGTCGATGTTGAAAGTAAAGTTGATGAAGGCTCTAGTTTTTGCCTGAAAATTCCCCAGATAAGCGTCGCCAGTTAAAATAGGCATATGCTAACAACGTAAAGCTGGCTCTGTGCTACCTGAAAGGGGGTCTCAGTGTGTTTTTCCAGTAATTCTCTCAAAAAAATTGTAACCAATTGTAACGTTTTGTTACAAGTTGATTATCTGCATTGCCTCTCGTCTCCAATTTTTTTATAGTTTAGTTCACCTGTCGTTACCTGAGGTTTACATGGACTTTCTAAAAAACTGTTTTGGCGAATATAATAATGAATTCACCAAAAGCCTAGAAACAGTCGGCATCTTTGATGATCTTGCGGATCAGTTTTTGTCAGAGACCGAATTGCTTATTAGGCAGGCAATAAAAAAATCAAATTTGGAGGATACAATAGCAATGCTGTACTCAGATAATCCTTCGCAGCTCTTAAACTCAATTAATTGCAACACCATGGCAGAAGTATTGTGCATAACTGCCGAACGGGTTTCGTTAGGTCTGGAAGCAATAGCAGCCACCTTGTCGCGGGCATTAAACCGCCACAGTGATGATGTCATTGCCGAAATTGCTGCTTTAGCATGGCAAACAACAAGCCAAACCGATCGTTCGTCGGATGGACTATAAATTTTAAGGGAAACGCATGAAATACTTATTACGTCTAATTTTTATATCAATGTCCCTGTTTTCATTCCAAGCAGTTGCATCAGGTAGTTATCTGCAGCAGTTAGAAGCTGAAGCAGCCCACACAGTACTGGATCAAACAAGTCAACGAAACGTTTATGCTAAAACAGATACACAAATGAGAAGTATTCAGAACAAAAAATGGCAGGGGGAGTGTGGCTTCGATAATGACGTTGAGCATGATTTGCGACGTGAAGAATTCTCTTCATACCTGAAGCAATGTCATTTGGCTGTTTATGTTTTTTATCGCCGTTTAGATATGAATGCTAAAAATACAGCATATAAAAAATATAAAGAATCAATACCGCTAACATATTCTTCGCTCAGAGGAGTAATTCTAGCTAACTATTGACATAGGGCGTCTCTATAATTCGTGGTAAAGTTGCGATTCTAGCCTCACAAGGTGTCAAGATACTGCGGTTTCTTAGTAATGAGGTGGTGGAGTTTCTTCGCTCTCGTGTGCGACTAAAGAAGGTTGCGATGCTTTAACTTTTTTTTCGAGAATGGATACCTGTAATTGTAAGCTATCTATTTCAGTATGTTGCTTAATAATGCTCTGGCTTAGTACCTCTATCGTTTCCTCAAGATGTGTTAAGCGTATTTCAAGTTCGGTGACTCG
>CAZMLD010000245.1:0-3860 GCA_964566975.1 uncultured Thiotrichaceae bacterium
ACGCCGTACACGGTGATTGAAAACGCCCCCTAGTAACGCCATAATTTTTTAGTGATGCTAGGGTAAAGTAGAGACTCTTAGATAGATGTCATTAAATCGTCAAGTTTATCGTCCATATGTAACTCTGTTAATTCACTAAAACCACCAATCCATTTTCCATCAATAGTAATTTGTGGAACGCTACGTGCATTATTGGTTATCTTTGAAAATTCTCGTAATCCCGATTGATTCTGATCAATACGAACCTCATCGTATGGCACACCCCATTTTTCTAATAATGATTTGGTTTTATCACAAATGGGACAAATCCCTGTACTGTAAACTTTTAAACGTGCCATAAAGAAACCATATAAACTGTTGTTTTGTTATACGCTAAAAATAAGAGAAAATGATAGTTATTATTTTCAGGATTAATTCGAGTTATTTTACATGAGTTTTAAAATCCGTGTGCCTGCAAGCGGGCATGAATTTACCGCTGAAAAAAATGAAACCATATTAGAGGCTGCCCTGAGACAGGGTGTTGGTTTGCCCTATGGTTGTCGTAATGGTGCCTGTGGAAAATGTTCGGGTGAAGTTATTAGTGGTAGTGTTAGTTACGATACAAGTGCATTACGAGCACTGGCGAAAAAAGAATACGAGACAGGTAAAACACTTTTTTGTCAGGCCTGTGCAAGCAGTGATCTGGAAATAAAAGTACGTGAAATTACCAGAAGCCCAGATATAGAAATTAAGCTGTTACCCTGTCGCGTAGATAAGATGGAGTTATTAACCAGCGATGTCATGAAATTATTGCTTAAATTACCGGAAACCGAGCGCTTACAATTTTTTGCAGGGCAATATATTGAGATTTTATTAAAAGATGGTAAACGCAGAGCCTTCTCTATTGCCAATGCACCGCATGATGATGAGCATATTGAGTTACACATCCGCCATGTGCCAGACGGGCATTTTGGTGATTTTGTTTTTGATGGTTTAAAAGAAAAAACCTTAATGCGTCTTGAAGGGCCATTAGGTAGCTATTTTTTACGTGAAGAAAATAACCGTCCCATTATATTGATAGGTGGAGGTACGGGTTTTGCCCCATTGAAAGGCATGCTAGAACACGCCTTCCATATAAATATGGCTCGCCCGATTCATCTGTTTTGTGGGGTACGTGCCAAACAGGATTTATACATGGATGAAATGGTTCATCAGTGGTTAAAAAAACAACCTAATTTAAAATACACGGCAGTGTTATCCGACCCTGCCGTAGAAGATAACTGGCAGGGTGAAACCGGGTTTGTGCATGAGAGTGTGGTTAAACATTACCCTGATTTATCAACTTATGATGTTTATTTAAGTGGCCCGCCACCGATGGTTAAAGCAGGAATGGATCTGTTTTACGAAAAAGGATTGCCCGAGACGCAGATCTATTCAGATTCATTTGAATATTCTGGTGATGCTTTAAAAGCGATGGGCATACAAAAACCAAGTAATAAACGAATAGACACTCACTAACCTTTTCTTTTGAAGTATGCCACTCGGTTTTAGGTGGTGTAGCTAGGGTATTAATTCAAGATTTAATAACGTCCAGTTATGTTGTGGACTGCTTACATATCAGGGTTTATCAATTTATTGGTTATTTAGCCTGGTAGTCATGATTTTTATTTTATTATTTTGGTAAGTTTCTGTTGCCAAATGAGACCAGTGCAACCTTTCATAAAACAGCTGTTCATCTAGTGTAAAAAGATACAAATTTCTGATGCCAATGCTTTTTGCATAGTCCATGACGGTTACTACTAGTTTTGTCCCTACACCCGTATTTCTATAATCAGGATTAACAAATACACTTGCTAGCCAAGGTGAAAGGTCGGTTCTTGTTTTTAGGTCATGCATGACAATGGCTGCAGAGCCAATGGGCTTATTTAATTGATTCGCAACAAAAGTCGACGGAATATTTTCACTGTTTAAATAAGCCTGCATTTTTTTGATTCTATTTTCTAATGTAAGGCCAGGGTTTAAATCTTGCCATTCATTTTGCTGCCATTGAGCAAGCTTATTTAAATAGTGAGGCTTTTCTTTTAAGTTAACGATGTCCATGGTTATATGTATAGTTACACACTCAGGATGATGTTAGCAGATTTAATTGTTGCATAAGTTTTCGCCAGTACTTTTGTGACGCGCCGTATACGAGCCACATGGATGTGGGTCGTGCGGAAAATGCAGGAGCAATTTTCTGCTATCCCTATAGGCATTATGTCCATGGATGGACAGTATTCGCAAGGAGCAATGGATGGCGGTGTGATGACGGTAGCATCCATGCTAGCGACAGTCACAAAATATGCAGCATAAAATTTATGCAACGATTAATGCTGTTGTTTTCAGGTTTTGACAATCTGTAATTGCGGTGTTTCTCGTTCAATATGATTGGCCATTTTATTAAAAATCTCCTCACTATATTCTCCAGTCAGTAAGTGCAGGCCTTGTCGATAATATTTTTGTGCGGCTTCATTTTCTGCCATGTGCTCTTCAAGTAGTCGGGCAAGTTTTAAATAATTTTGTGGCATCGGTTTGATTGCGATACTAAGTTCAAGATAATTTTTGGCTTTGCCCCAAAATGAAAGAGAGATACAAATTTTTCCAAGAGCAAGTAATAAGTAGGCGTTTTGTTGATGATCGGTTAACCAACTTTCTACCATTGCAAGTTGTTTACTGTTAGCCGAAACCTTGAGTTCGGCGTATAAAATTATGCTGCTTTCCTGCCAGTTAGTATTTAAATATTGACGCAATACTTCTTCCGCCTTAGTTGATGCATTAATTGAAATAAGCTGTCGAGCATAATGTTCAACAACCTGTGGAATGACCTGTAAGTGCTGAGATGTACTTTCCCAGAAAGCAATAAGCGCTTGGCTGCCTGAGTGTTCAAGTTTTGTCACTGTTGCTAGGTTGAACAACTGACCTTTGCAAACTATTATTTCAAAGTTTAAAAAACTGTCGGCAGATAAGTTTCCATATTTGTTAAGCGCAGGTAGAATATTTTTTAAATTGTCCCAGTCCTGTAAGTGTTTATAGGTGTTGGCGAGAAGCGTTAGCACATAAGTATGGTTTGGTGATATTTCATTCAACTGGGTAAGTGTTGCGAGTGCCTGTTCTTTTTGTTCATGGGCAAGTTGCAATTCGGCTTTGGTTAAGCTAATAGCGATAGTGGCATCAGGTGTTTCAATAAGTGCTTTCGCCAGATAGTCATCTCGACGTTGATGAGCACCAAGTTGTTGAGCAGCACGAGCAGCGGTTAAATAAACCAGTAATCGATTTTCGCTATGCTCTACCTGTTGCAGTAAGGTTTTTTCTGCTTGTTCAAAGCGACCTTCGGCATAATCAACCAGCCCCTGGGAAAGTGATAAACGGGCTTTTTCTTTAATACGTTGCTGACGTTTTTTGGAAAAAGAAATAAATAAATTTTTAATGTACTGGTAGCTTTTAATTAAACTGAGAATGACAAATAAGCAGCATAACAGAGCAGCACCAAAAACCAACAGGTTGCTTTCAAAAGAAAAGCTGGCAAAACTAAACTGGATCTGCCCCAGATCATTTTGTTTAACCATGCTAAAACCAATGATGGTTATTGTTGAAATCAGAAAGATGTAAAGCAGTCGATTCATGATAATCACCAGATTATTTTTGAATGTGAAAGTAAAGAGTATCGCATTTTTTAATAAATATATAGATGCAGTTGATAAGTTTACAGGTGAATAAAAATTGATATTATTGTTGGCATCTGTTTCTTCTAGAAAAATGAAAGTTTGATTTTAATGTTGATTGTCATCTGAAAAATAATCTGACAGGGCGATGAAAAAGGCTTTATCTGTTGCATCTTTAGC
>CAZMLD010000246.1:0-3846 GCA_964566975.1 uncultured Thiotrichaceae bacterium
AAAATCGCCTTTTTTATTATGCTCCGGATTTTTCACCAGTACTAAGTGTGCCTGCATGTGGTTATTTAATGTGGGTAGCGTTGCAAAATCAAAATCACTCCAAGTATCACCATTAACCACAAGAAAAGGTTCATCTCCTAATAATGGCAGTGCATTGATAATGCCACCCGCTGTTTCCAGTGCTTCTGCTTCATCTGAGTAGTGAACGGTCAGCCCATAGTTTGAGCCATCACCAAGCGTTGCATGAATTTTTTCTGCCAGCCAGGCGGTGTTGATGACTACCTCGCTGAATCCGGCCTTAGCGAGGTTAATTAAATGGTGTTCAATTAAGGCTTTGCCAGCCACTTTAATTAACGGTTTTGGGGTTGTATCGGTTAATGGCCGCAAACGCTCGCCGCGGCCAGCCGCTAGTATCATGGCTTTCATGTGTGAAACTCAGTTTTTGCATGTACTGAGGCTTTTTTTTGAAGCTGCTTTAGCAGTTGTTTTAAGGGTTGTAGTTCTTCGTGTTTTTCGCAGCTAACAGTAATATATTTTAAGGTTAACGGTAAATCGTTGAGGTATTGTGCCTTGCCGTCACGATAATTTAAGCGTGAAAAAATACCTAAGACTTTTAAGTGTCGTTGCACCCCCATTAAATCGAACCATCGATAAAAGGTTTGCTTTGTTATCGGGTTTTCTGGCACTAAGCGGTATAAATATAATTCTAACCAGTATTCAATTTTATCGTGTGGCCACTCAATGTAGCAGTCTTTAAATAATGAGACTAGGTCATAGGTTATAGGCCCGATGACTGCATCCTGATAATCAATCACCCCAGGGTTGTTATTGTCGGTAATCATTAAGTTGCGAGAGTGATAATCACGGTGTACAAAAACTTGAGGTTGTTGAGTGGCATTTTCAATTAACAAGGTAAAGGATGAGTCCAGCAAATGTTTTTGCTCATTATTTAGTTGCATCCCCAGATGTGTATTTACATACCATGTTTCAAATAAATCCAGTTCAGTTTGCAGCAGGTTTTTATCATAGACTGGCAGTGTTGCGTTTATTTTCTGCATGTTAATTAAGCTATCAATCGCATCGCTGTAAAGTGATGCTGCCGTTTCGTTATTTAGCCTTTCCAGATAATGTGTGCTGCCTAAATCTTCTAGTAATAAAAATCCCTGTTGCCGGTTCATGGCAATGATTTCTGGCGCGTTTACGCCGGCATTACGGAGTAAAGCGGTAATCTGAATGAAAGCGCTACAGTCTTCTTTATCAGGAGGCGCATCCATTACTACATAGGTTTTATTATTATCAAGGTTGGTAACTCGGAAATACTGCCTGAAACTGGCGTCGGCAGAAGCGGGCTGCAAATTGCTGTAGGTGTTCGCAGCGAGGCTTTCCAGCCATTGTTGAAGTTGGGTTTGCCGTTGCACTCAATGTACCTGCCTTCTTGATATAATGCCTGTATTGTAACCTATAGGGGCAATCTGAGCAGTTACCATCCATTTAGACTGCTCGCTGAGTATAATTAACGATGAAAATATGGGTAGACGCCGATGCCTGTCCGGTGGTGATAAAAGAGATTTTATTTAGAGCGGCGATTCGAACGGAGATACCGTTGACTCTGGTTGCTAATCAGCCGATAACTATCCAAAAGTCCCGTTTTATACAGGTAGGACATGGTTTTGACGTGGCTGATAATGAAATTGTTAAACGTATTAACGAGAATGATCTGGTTATTACCAGTGATATTCCTTTAGCGGCAGATGTGATTGAAAAAAAAGCGCTCGCGCTGAGTCCGCGTGGCGAGCTTTTTACTAGCGACAATATTAAAGCACGCCTTAGCATGAGAGATTTTATGGAGACATTACGAGCCAGTGGCGTTAATACTGGCGGGCCTGCGGCATTAAATCAGAACGACAGAAAAATATTTGCAAATCAACTCGATAAGATACTTACGGTGTATTATCCTAAAAAAATTAGTTGAACCTACTGCGAGCGTCCAATGCTCGGCAATGGCGTCAAATGGAAAAGTTAGCGCTACTGCTTTAGCTGTTATTTATGTACTTGAGATAAAAGGGAGTATTCGTTGACTATAAAGGGAAACTGTATATAATTCAGGTAGCTTGAAAGTACGACTTATATTTATGTAATACCATTTCGATGTTTTGCTATAGATTCCTCTTTAGTGCACCGTCCTGTTTTTAATAAGTAATAGCAAGCTTCTAGCCAAATTGTCTGGTGAAACAGACACAATTATTTATTATTAGGAAAAACACTATGTCTACTACTACAGGAACTGTTAAATGGTTCAACGAATCTAAAGGTTTTGGTTTTATCGAACAAGAGTCTGGTCCAGACGTATTCGCACACTTCAGTGCTATCTCTGGTTCAGGTTTCAAAACATTGACTGAAGGTCAAAAAGTTGAGTTCACTATCACACAGGGTCAAAAAGGTCCTCAGGCAGAGAATATAGTAGCGGTTTAATTATTCATTAAATCGTTATTTTACTTACATAATTAGCATGTAAGTAAGCCGTAATGCCAGATTTCTTGGTATTATTGCAAGGCGAGACCACTGGTTGCCACTTTTCAGATGCAACCAGTGGTCTCGCCTTTTTTATTGAAGCAATAGAACCGATTGCATTTGGTGGCAGAGCGGGGCGATGTAGATTAGGGGTTTAGCATATGCCCAGGAGTCTGTCGGATTTAGTTGATCGGGGTCTATGTCATATTGAGTGGACTTTTATTGTGACCAAAGAATTATCCTTCCCGTCATTCCCGCATGTTTTTAGCGGGAATCTATTGTCTGAAGAGTAGATTCCTGCTAAAAACATGCAGGAATGACGAGGTAAGTAACTTTGGTATTTCTGGGTTACAATAAAAATCCACCCAATATGGCATAGACTCGGAAAAATGAAAAAAATGGTTTTTTCGCAGTAGATTCATACTAAGTCCGACAGGTTCCTAATGTTTGAGTTTAAGGGTTGCTATTGAGTTACGTTAACGTGTATTCGCTTGTTTAATTCAGCATAAGTTTAGGCCGCCTAGCGGGAATACGGCTGAGGAAGCAGCCTTTGCCGAGAGCGTGCAGAGTAAAGCTGGCGTTGCTATTATCCCTGAATATGTAGTCTCGGTGGTGAACCCTCGTCCACTGAACTATGAATGATCGCGCCATAGTCAATTTTAAGACGGCTATAAACATCACTCAGCGATATGTTTAAAATATTAGCCGTGATGGCGCGAGCGACACCGGCATGCGCGACAACCAGAACATGTTTTCCCTGATGTTGCTGCAAAATAGCCTGGTAAGCAGCCCATACCCGCTGTGAAAAAAGGTCTAGCGCTTCTGCGCCTTCTGGTCGATGGTTGACGGGGTCTTTATAAAAGTTTTTCAGGGCTTCACTGTCCTGTGCCAATATATCTTCGGGGGTTTTTCCTTCCCATATACCAAAACCGATTTCTTTCATGTTGTTGTCAACACGGCAACTTATTTGTAAATCACTTGCCAATTGTTGACTGAATTGAAGGCAACGCTTGAGTGGCGAAGAAACAATATGTTGCCATGAGGGTGTTTCAGGAACAGCCGCACGCATTTGTGCCCAGCCCTTTTCTGTCAGTGGGTCATCCACGCTAAAACCACGGTAACGCCTGCCACCAACAGGCTCACCGTGTCGAATTACATCAATATATGTTGTCATGGTCAGTACTTCCTTTGTGAAAAAATGCCGCTGGTTGGTGTACTAGGATGCATTCCGTATTAAGCAGCATTGATGTATCGTTGTAGTTGCCCCCAGTTAAAACCGGTTCCGGGGTCTTTTTTTCGACCAGGAGCGATATTGCTGTGACCAGTAATATTATC
>CAZMLD010000247.1:0-3829 GCA_964566975.1 uncultured Thiotrichaceae bacterium
ATTACCGTTTGAGTTAGACATACATATGCCTGACTTTTGTCTGTGTCCTGGCAGTATCAGACCGTTTATTTTCTTGTTCCTCTCATTTTTTTCTCTCATGGAGAACCGTCCGACTGTCTGGTATGTAGATTCTACTATTGCTATTGGCTTTATCCTTTTCAGCCAGACTCTCCATTGGTGAACTCTGCTTCTTATCTCATCACATTAGGATTTAAAGCGAAATTTCGGTAAATTAATATTGTGATAAATGGCCAGTAAACGTGTAATGAAGATGCCGAGACCAGCGACAATGCTGGCTAATGTAATATTCTGACTATAATGTAAAAGAGCGATAAAAATGATGGCACCGCCCCAAGAGACCGTTGCATACAGCGGGCTATGAAATACCACGGGTGGTTCATTACATAAAATATCGCGGAAAATACCGCCCATTACACCGGTCATCACGCCCATAAAACTGGCGAGTAATGGCGGTGCGCCTGCCATGAGAGAAACTAATGTTCCTGCTACACTAAATGTTGCCAGCCCTGCAGCATCTGCGATTAAGAAAAACTTAGCGGGTACAACGAGCATTCTGGCTGTAATGAAAATAAAAACGGCGCTGCCAAGTGAGGCGATAAAAAAAACCTGATCCTGAATCCAGAATACTTCTCGATCCAGTAGCATATCGCGAAGTGAACCACCGCCCAGACCCGTCGCTATGGCGATGATGATCACACCAAATAAATCAAATTGTTTGAACCCGGCTTTAAGCACGCCGGATGCAGACGAGACAATAACCGCAAGCAAGGTAATCCAGTACAGGTTGACGATGAGTGTGGGTGATGGCTCGACTATCATTTATTTAACGGTATGATGTTAATCAATAGGTTCAAGTAATATATTACTCGATAAATGCATGAATGAAATCTTTTTATGTCATGCTCGGCAGCAAAGCCAGTAACTGTCCAGGGCGGTGTATTCGGTAGTCTGCCTGCCAGTCATCGGTGTTTTCGCCGTCACCGATATAGCCGTATTCAGCGACCACGGTTTTCATGCCAGCGTTCTTTCCGGCTTCGATGTCACGTTGAGCATCGCCAACATAAATGCATTCTTCGGGCAGGCTATGGCTGAGTTTGCAGGCAAAATGCATGGGCTCGGGGTGAGGTTTTCGATTTTTTGTGGAATCTGAGCTGACGATGCAACTGGCGCGTTGTGTTAACTCAAGTGACGCCATTAAGGGCTCGGTTAACCAGCCCGGTTTATTCGTTACCACGCCCCATTTCATGTTATTTTGTTCAAGCTGTTGCAGCAGTTCGTCCATTTCATCAAATAGTCGGGAATGTATGGCGAGGTGATTCTGGTAAATCTCCAGGTATCGGGTTTTTAATCGTGTCAGTGTCTGCGTTTCTCCAAAGGCGAGTTTGATGAGAGCAACACTGCCATTGGAGACCACAGGCCGAACCTGCGAATAGGGCGTGCGTGGGTGTTGTTCTTCATCACAAAGTATATCCAGCGCTGCGGCCATATCGGGTGCGGTATCGACCAGGGTGCCATCGAGGTCAAACAATACGGTAGTGATTTTACGGGCTGATTTTTTCACAACAGGGTTATTTATTCGCTGTCTCAGGCGGTTTTACTGGTAGCTGTAAGCCTTGTTTTGCAAGGTTTATGCAGCGTTTTATGTCTCGGCTGTTTCTTCGGGTCTGCTGTAATGCATCATATAATTCACGTCGACATTATCTGACAGTCTGAATAGACTGGTAAAAGGGTTGTAACTCACGCCCTTTAAATTCACCAGTTTAAGACCACTTGCACGAGCCCATTCATCCAATTCGGAAGGTTTGATGAATTTTGCATAGTCATGTGTGCCGCGAGGTAACATCTTCATCACATACTCAGCACCAACAATAGCGAAGGCGTACGATTTTGGGTTCCGGTTAATGGTCGAAAAGTATACTGAGCCGCCAGGTTTCACCAGTTTGCAACAGGCGTTGATGACAGAAGCAGGGTCGGGGACATGTTCCAGCATTTCCATGCAGGTAATGACATCGAATGCGTCTGGATTTTTCTGTGCCATTTCTTCTGCGGTTATTTGCTGGTAATCAATGTCGAGATCACTTTCAATTGCGTGCAGGCGAGCGACGGATAATGGCGCTTTGCCCATGTCAATGCCAAGAGTGGTTGCACCACAGGCAGCCATGCTTTCACTGAGAATACCGCCGCCACAGCCAATGTCGATAACCTTCTTCTCATCTAATGGTGAACCGCTGTTGATAAAGTTAAGGCGCAGCGGGTTCATTTCATGTAGCGGTTTAAATTCACCCTGGGTATCCCACCAGCGCGAGGCAAGGTCTTCAAATTTTTTAATTTCTGCGGGATCAATATTTTGTTTGTGCGTCATGATTTCACTGATTCCATATGATAAGTTACGTTAAATAATACCTATAACAAATTGAATTATCTAGCTATTCGATGACGAGGAAATGGCGTCGCTAATGGTGATGCACTTGTCTTTTAAGCTGATTTCATCAATCGTATTAAGCACTCTGTTTGTTAAAAGTTGTTTGCCTGCAACCCATACATCAGTGACGTGCTCGCGTGAACTGCAATAAACCAAGTGCGAAACCGGGTCGTAAACGGGAATAGTTTCTATTGTATCGAAATTTACCGCAACAATATCGGCAAATTTACCTATTTCCAGTGAACCAGTGATATCGTTTATTCCTAACGCAGCAGCGCCATTGATGGTTGCCATTTGTAGTACTTGGTCAGCAGACATTGCAGTGGCATCCATGTTACTTATTTTTGCCAGCATAGCGGCTGAACGCATTTCGCCAAACATGTCTAAATCATTGTTACTGGAGCTGCTGTCGGTACCAAGGGCAACATTAACACCGGCATCGACGAGCTGTTTTATCGGGCAGATACCACTGGCAAGTTTCATGTTTGATTCCGGGCAGTGGATGACATGGCTGCCAGTTGTCGCCAGCAGCTGTATTTCATCCTTATTAAGTTGCGTCATGTGTACTGCTTGTAATGCAGGACTCAGCAAGCCCAGCTTATCGAGTCGAGCCAGTGGGCGTTGACCATTATTTTTTTCAGCTTCACTGACTTCAAATGCCGTTTCGTGCAGGTGGATATGAACACTTAGTTCAAGTTCATGGGCAAGGGCGGCAATGTGTTTTAATGATTCATCAGAGACAGTATAAGGTGCATGCGGTGCAAATGCGGTTTTAATTAAGCCATGACCGTTATAGCGGTCAAAAACGGCAAGACCCTTGGCGATGTATTCTTCACTATTGTTTGCCCATACCGTCGGAAAATCGATGAGTATCAGGCCGACGGATGCGCGCATACCAATATCGGCTGCTACCCATGCACTAATGTCTGGGAAAAGGTACATGTCGTTAAAACAGGTAGTGCCACTGCGAATCATTTCTGCGATAGCAAGCTCAGTACCGGTTTGCACAAACGCTTCATTCACGTGTTTTTTTTCAGCGGGCCAGATATGGTTTTGTAGCCAGTCCATCAACGTTAAATCGTCTGCTAGACCACGAAATAGGCTCATAGCGCCATGAGTATGGCTGTTTATCAGCCCAGGAATCAACGCATGCTGGTGAAAATTCTGACTGACTCGGGCATTGTATTGCGTCTTTGCTTCTGAGCTGGGCAGAATGTCGATGATTTTTTTTTCATTGATAGCAATACAGTGTTGCTCAAGGTAACGCTGTTTGTTATCAACGGGAACAACCCAGCGAGCATGCAGTAAAGTGTCGATGTTTTTCATGTCGCGACCATACCTGTTGCACCGCAACAGTGCAACATATTGTGAAATAACGGTAAAATT
>CAZMLD010000248.1:0-3824 GCA_964566975.1 uncultured Thiotrichaceae bacterium
TAAAAAGCTGAACGAGAGTGCCGCGTTTGCTTTCGATACCGAAACCACCAGCCTGGATTACATGAAGGCGCGTATTGTCGGTGTGTCCTTCGCGGTTGCGGTTGGTGAGGCGGCTTATGTGCCGTTTGCACATGATTACCTCGATGCTCCGCAGCAACTCAGTGAACAGGATGTACTTGGTGCCTTGAAGCCATTATTGGAAGATGAAAATAAGTCGATAATCGGCCAGAACCTGAAATATGATGCACATGTATTAGCCAATCATGGCATTAATTTGCGCGGTATCACGCAGGACACCATGCTGGCATCGTATGTGTTGGATTCAACACAACGCCACGGCATGGATGCGATGGCATTGCGTTTATTAGCTCGTGACACCATTCATTTTGAAGATATTGCTGGTAAAGGCGCCAAGCAGCTAAGGTTTAATCAAATTGATCTTGAGCTGGCTGGCCCCTATGCGGCAGAAGATGCCGACATTACCTTGCAGTTGCAGCAGAAATTGAGTGCCGAACTTAATGCCTATCCTGAACTTAGCGCGGTTTATCAGGCGCTTGAATTACCGCTGCTAACGGTACTGCTCAAGATAGAACGCCACGGTGTAAAAATTGACGTGACGATGCTGGAAGCGCAAAGCAGGCAACTGGCGGAGCGCATGAAAACGCTGGAACAAGATGCCTATGATGAAGCTGGTGAGACGTTTAACTTGGCATCACCAAAACAGCTGGGTATTATCCTGTTTGAAAAACTGGGCATACCGGCAGTGAAAAAAACCAAAACTGGGCAGTATTCCACGGCGGAAGACGTGTTGCAGACGCTGGCGCAAGATTATCCGTTGCCTAAGCTTATTCTGGAACATCGCAGTGTCGCCAAATTAAAATCTACCTATACCGACAAATTGCCGCAACAGGTTAATGAAAAAACCGGACGAGTGCATACCTCGTATAACCAAACGGTAGCGGCAACAGGGCGGCTGTCTTCCAGCGACCCAAATTTACAGAATATTCCCGTTCGTAGTGAAGAAGGTCGACGTATCCGTCGTGCTTTTGTGGTGCCAGAAGCTTATAAAATGCTGGCGGCTGATTATTCACAAATCGAGCTGCGTATCATGGCGCATTTGTCAGCGGACAAAAATTTGCTGCAGGCATTTGCAGAGGGTGTCGACGTGCATAGCGCCACCGCCGCCGAAGTTTTTGGGTTGACGCTGGATGCGGTTGAGACCGAGCAGCGGCGCGCAGCCAAAGCCATTAACTTTGGCCTGATTTATGGCATGTCTGCTTTTGGTCTGGCGAAGCAGTTAAACATTGGTCGTTTTGAAGCGCAGGACTATATCAATACCTATTTTGCCCGCTACCCAGGGGTTAAAATATATATGGATAAAACCCGTGAACAGGCGCATCAACAGGGTTTTGTTGAGACCGTGTTCGGTCGTCGTCTGTACTTGCCAGAAATAAATTCACGTAATGGCCAGCGCCGCCAATATGCCGAGCGTACCGCGATAAATGCACCGCTGCAGGGAACCGCTGCGGACATCATTAAGCGCGCCATGATTGCCGTAGATAGCGCACTGTCAGCAGGCACTCTGGATGCCAAGGTAGTGATGCAGGTGCATGATGAGCTGGTGCTTGAAGTGCGGGTAAACGATGTCGATGATGTGATTGATTTATTAAAAACACAGATGGAGGCAGCAGCGACGTTGAGTGTGCCGCTGGTGGTTGATATTGGTGTTGGTGATAACTGGGATGATGCGCATTGAGGCTGGATCAGCGTTTATGTGGTGGTTTGTTTTGGTTTGGTGATCGTTGTTAGTCGCTGTTGTCAGTAACCGTTGGTCGATTATTTATTATTTTCTTTGCTGTTTTGTGACTTATTCGCCATGTAGGTCTTTAATAAGCGTCAGGAAAGTGACTATTTTTTAGATCGTTTTTCGAGCGAGATGAGAATCAAAGGACGCTTTTTTAAGAATGCGTTGTTGCCCGACGCAGGCTCGTTTATTCCTTTTTACGAGCCAATGGAATCGGTCGCTCCATTCCGATTCCGTATTTTTTGCCCGGCCAGATGGTCGGGCTTTTTTTTGGCGATGATGGCTAAATTTTTTAGCTTATTTTTCTTCTCAATAAATCGTCGTTCTAGGCTGCACAAAAGTTACTTATAGATGGGTGATCGGGATGGGCTGAGGTGCCATGTAGGGATTTGGGTAGTATGCAGCGATTAACAGCGTTTCAGCCAGCCGTCTAATTTAATCACTAGTTCGTCCAGCCCAGTTTTTTTAAGTGCTGAAAAAGTTTGTACAGTGGCAGGTAAACCGGCATCTTTAATTCGTTTTTGGGTTTGTAGTTTGCTGCTCTGTTGCGGGCCGCGTTTTAGTTTGTCGGCTTTGGTCAGCAGCACGTGAGCGGGCAACTGAAAATGGTCGCACCATTCCAGCATTTGCCAGTCGTAGTCATTTAGTGGGTGGCGGATGTCCATGATAATAATCAGGCCGTTAAGTGGCTGCTGCTCGCTTAAGTATTGCGTTAATAATTTTTCCCATTCATTTTTCACCGCCAGTGGGACTTTAGCAAAGCCATAACCAGGTAAATCCACTAAGCGACGCTGCTCATCTAACTCAAAAAAATTCACCAGCCGAGTTCGCCCAGGGGTTTTGCTGGTGCGAGCCAAACCTTTGTTATCGCATAAGGTATTAATAGCGCTGGATTTGCCGGCATTTGAGCGCCCAGCAAACGCCACCTCGCTGCCCTCGAAAGGAAACTGCTTTGCGTTGCCCGCGCTAATAAGAAAGCGTGCTTGGCGATAGAAGCGATTGTCAACGATGGTTTTTTTTACTGATGGATTCATTGGTCGCTATTTTACCCCTGTTTGCCGTGTTATTGAAATGCCTGTCTTTAACCCCAGAAATAAGAGGCGCATAATATTGAAGAGTTGTCATTAGTAGTGTAAAATTCCGCCACTTTTTTAGCCGTTTCGGGCTTTTGATATGTTTGCTTAAAGGTATGTGTGGAGCACAAACAATGAAAAAAATAATTTTAGCGGGTATCGCCCTGTTTCTGGTAAGTTCAGGTGGGGTTTTTGCCGGCGATATAGCAGCAGGTAAGGTAAAGTCAGCTACCTGTGCCGGTTGCCATGGGGCTGACGGTAACAGCATGATCCCTGCGTTTCCAAAACTTGCAGGTCAAAATGAAGCTTATTTTATTAAGCAGCTAAAAGACTATAAAGCGAACACCACGCGAAAAGATGACATCATGTTTGGTATGGTGCTAGCATTATCGGACGAAGATATGGCGGATATTGCTGCATTTTATCAGTCACAAAGTCTGAGTCAGGCTGCGCCATTTGATGAAGCTAAAGCGGCTATTGGTCGTGAGATTTATAAAGGTGGTAATATGCAGACTGCTGTTCCTGCCTGCATGGCATGTCACGGGCCAACAGGTGCGGGTGTGGCAGGCATTGGTTATCCAATGTTAGCTGGTCAATTTGTAGAATACACACTGTCACAGCTAAAAGCGTTTAAAGATGGCAGTCGCTCGAATGATGAAAAAAGATTAATGCGTGACATCGTGGAAAAAATGTCTGACGAAGATTTGGAAGCGGTAGCGCACTATATTGCCAGTCTTAAACCTTAAAAAATCTGTTGAGTTTAATGCCAATGTTTAAAGCGTTGAATCTTAGCTGCCTTCGTGACGATGCAACGCGTTGCATAAGGTTAAATGCTTTATTGTTTGATTTCCGCTCAATATCAGGCGTGGCACAATTGGATCGCTCAGACAAGGATGGTTTATACCATCCTTTTTTGTGGGCTACGCTAATCGTCACCAGATTCTGTC
>CAZMLD010000249.1:0-3823 GCA_964566975.1 uncultured Thiotrichaceae bacterium
GTTATTTTGTCGAAAAAATCATGGTTTTTCTCAAAATTTGGTGTACTATTCTCGTTATCTGAAGCAAACACGCTTTAGCATACAAATGTCAGTCAGGGTTCTCTTGGCTGTAAAAGAATCAAACATTCAATAAATTAAGCGCAAGCATAAAAGAGCGGCAGTGTGGCTCATGCCTATGCGTTCATTTCTTTGTTTCTGGGATGAAAATAGATGAAACCAATGATAAAAATTTTTGACCACTCTTTAAAGCACCTAACGAAACTGGTTATTGTTACTGCTGCGATCAGTTTAACCGCCTGTGACCCTGGACCGCCTGATAATATTTCTAGTGCTCATATTACCGGTTTTGCAGCCCCACTGAGTCAGACTGAATTTAACGCTCTTTCTCCAGAGGCGCAGTATCAGGTCGCAAGTAAGCTATACGGAACATTTTTTCGTGGCATTTCAGCAGAAGACTTTTTTGACCTCAATGCGGGCATTGACACGCTAAAACCCAAAAACAGCAACTTTCTGATTGAAACAAGGCAGGCACTATCAACAACTTTATCGTCTGATGAACTGCTGGCTGCCAACACTCTTATTGAAGGTTTTGATAATGAGGGTAACGCTGTTGAAGCCAATGCAAAATATTCTTTTGATACCGATAGCGACTCAGATGAAAATGAAAGAGCGATGCAAATACCGCTAGCTCGGATAAAAGAGTACCCAGTTAGTCGTGACCTTTATGTGCAATGGATGGCCTATTTTTTAAGTAATACCATCATGTATTCTGCTGCTGTAGAAATGGAAAGCACCGATACGGTTGATGCACAAAATATGTATCGTTTCTTAACGACCAATATTAGAGAAGGCCGTAGCATTCGAGAAATGGTGCGCTCTAATTTGCCTTCCTTAGCTCGCTGGCGCGTATCACGATCTTCTGAAAATCATGCTCTGGAAGCTTATGAGTTGTATCTTGGTCTGTTTGAAACAGAGGAAGACTCAGTAAAAGGCGGTATCGCGTGTAAGGACTATTATTTAACCGATGAAGCTTCTGGTTATGTCATTAGCACAACAAATTTTCCAAATACTGAACCACAATTAATTCTTGGCTCATATTTTATTACCAGCTGCAACGATTTATATGATGTTATTGCTGGGCATCCGCTAATTATACCGCGAGCAATAGAAGTTCTTACTAACTACTTCTTTTCTGGTCGTTCGCGAGAGGACAGAGTGGCAATAATAGAGTCAATTAAGGACAGTGGTGTAGAAACCTACGAAGATATCTTTACCGCCATGCTGTTTTCTAGGGAATATTTATTAAATACACAAAGACCAAAATCATTTGAAGAAAATTTAATGCCACTTCTTGATAAACTGAAGTGGCATCCGGCGGCAACTAACAGCTCGGTTGATGAGCGTATTTTTGAATTCATGGCATCGGGTTCTGAAAACCCACCCTTTGGTAGAGGAAATATTCTGTATTTGGGCAATAAAAACTGGCACTCGATGTCATTGAAAATAGGGCGGCTACCCGATGTCCCAATGGATGCGTTAAGTTTCGCAAACCATCATAAAGGGGTACGAGAACAGTTATTGCTCAATGAACGAAGTTATGACGGCAGCCAGGCGGGCATTCCAGGTTTAATTTATAACGGCGAAGGTAACGATGACGATGATTTACGTGATGTTATCTCGTCACTAGATTTACAGGGCTATATACACTTTTTATTTTTAAACACCGTACAAAGAAAAGCGAGCGTAGAAGAACTTGATGGTTTAATCGCACTCTTTGATAATCTTTCTTTATTGCAAGTTAACGATGATGGCATCCAGATAGTGAGGCCAGACAGATCGAATAATCGTCATAACAACATCGCGGAAATTACCTTTGACTATATTTCCAGATTGCCTGAGTTTTATTTCTTCAAGGCGATCAACTAAAAGCAATAACAGGGAAAATATTATGAACAAAAGAAGTTTTCTTAAAAGTGTCGCAGCGTTAGGTGGTTCAGCATTATTGCCATCTTCCATAAACCCGCTCTCCATGTACAAAACAGCGAGTGCAGCAGTCGATTATTCTGCAGCGAATGTTATCGCTCCAGCGATTATGCCGCAGGTAATAACTGTTTTTTTATATGGCGGACCATCAGATCTTTCCGGCAATTTAACCAATATTGTCGATATTGAAGCTAACTCACAAAACTCATATGCTGCTGCATTTGGTGGCCGAATATTAACGCATGATACGACGGGTGATGCCACTAATGGTTTCATCACTAAAAACGGTTTTTGGCGCGGCACACCAAATCGCAATAGCCCGCATTTAGATGATAATGGTGCCGGTGGTCGTGCAATGCAATTTATGCTCGACAACGGTTACATGTCAGTTTATCGCACCTTGATGAAAAGACTGGATGGTACGCGTTCACACCGTGAAAGCCTGCTGCAAAGTTTTAAAGGCTCGTTGGACATTGAAGGCAGCGCTGGGGTTGGCACCAAAGTTGCCGCCACTTTATTCCAGCACCGTGGCCAGTATGAAGGGGTGACTCGGCTGGCCGATGGCACAGCGATAAATGACATTGTTAACGACCTTTTGTTGCCATTTGTATCGTTTGAAGGCGATACCAGAGCCTTTCAGCAAGACCCTGATTTCCATATCCCACTGTTATATCGAGGTATTACACTGGATCAAAACTTTAACAACCCTTATTCCAGAAGTGCTAATACTAACAACGATGCCCTTGAAGCGCTGGTAGCAAAGACCAGAACCGATGATTACAATGCACGTTATTATGCGGCGGCAAACAGCTTTGATTTGAGGGAATTTCTGGAAGGCAGAATCAACAATATTGGCGCTGCTGATGACCCTGAAAATTTACCGTTTATTACCGACCCTGTCGATGCGGCTGCCATCGGCATAACAGCAGGGCAACGGCTGGTATATCCAAATAACCAGTACACATCAAGAGTACGTGCAGCGGTAACACTGGCACTGGTGAACCCCGCTTCGGTGTATATAACAGTTGGTGGTGGACTGGGTGGCTGGGACGATCACAATAATGGCATTGATCGCTACCGTAACCGAATGAATGCTTTACTCGAAGTGATGAAAGCCGCCAGCATGCATATTAAATATGCTGACCAGTCACGCGGTGGACTGCTAACACTAGATGGTAACACCAGACCTACCGACAACATTGTCATTAATATGTTTGGTGATTTTGGTCGTCGCGTTAACCTGAATAATAATCAGGGCTGGGACCATGGCAATAACCAGAACCTGTTTACCTTTGGTGGCACACGCCCTGGTTTAAGAACGGCTTCTGGTACGGATGCCTTAGGAAAGGTCGTCGGCAGCACCGTACGTGTTGGTCAAGGAGGAACCAATAATCAGGTCACCGAACCTGTACCTGGCAGTTATGAAGCAGAGCCAATGTCAGTGGCATCAACGGTGTATTCTTATTTTGGTGTGCAAAACCCTGAAGTATTAACCAGGGATGCCAATTTGAATAAAAATGGTGTGCCGAAAATAGATGAAACAGTAGCGGGTGAAGCTGCGTTATTTACTGTGAGTTGAATCTCGGACAAGCTCCTAGGTGATGAGCAACAGATTAAATGAGCAGATATTAATCTGTTGCATAAGTTTACTTTTACCTGCTAGAAGCAGCGAATGAAGTGGGCGACAGCGCACATCACAATCAAAACATGCCTCTGTCTTTAACTCAGCACAGTATCGTGGCCTGAGAAATCAACAACCTACGTCTTTACCTCATAATAGTGCTAAGTTAAATGCAGAGGCATGAAACATAATTGAGCTACTACAATTAAAGCGACTTTG
>CAZMLD010000250.1:0-3819 GCA_964566975.1 uncultured Thiotrichaceae bacterium
TGCGGACTCATTAGCGAATCAGGGTAGAAAAATAACAGCTCAATGGCTGTGCAGGCTTATTGTAGTGTAAAGCCCTTATGTGCTAATGGCCTGCTTGCTGTTCGTCCAGTGGTAGTATTGTTTCATACCACGATATGTTCCCAGTCAAATAGTAGACCGTTGTAGGCGGCGGTAGCATTGTTTGATGCTTGGATATCAGGGTGCGCCAGTAACATTTTTATATGGTGAATAACGCTTTTTGCGGTTTCATCAGAGCGGTGCAGGCCGTAACGTGTCATCAGGTAACATGAAGAAGCGAGTAGTAGATGTAAATCGGGTGGTTTTGGTTTCATATGCTGTATTTAGCCGTATTTTGTCGAGATGCTTGAAGGCATCTTATTTGAAAATTAAGGCGTGTGTGCTGTCGGGCGAAATAAATAGCTTTTTTTCTTCGCCTGAAATTGCTTGGTGTGAGCCGCTACGCGAGTTTGATTTGACTTTAACAGTAGCGACCTTTAAAGGCAAGTGATTATCATTCGCATAAAGTAAAAAGAGTGCTTATTCAGGTGTTGCAGGCGAAAGCAACCGTTGCGAAGCTTCTGTAAAGCCGAGCCGAGTTATCATCATTGGTATAAGCATAAACGAAATCAGTAGATAATTTAGCCAAAAAAAAGCCAGTGTCGAACGACACTGGCTAGTTGCATGGTTATGCTAAGAGGTGTTTACGGGATAAGATGCTGCTGTGCATTTAGTGTGTAGAATGCATGCAGTCTAGCCTGAACAGCCTTCATGTTAGGAATGTAGGCTGCAAATGCGGCAGCATCTGTTGCAGACATGGTGAATGTGGTGCCAGAAACACCATCCACTCGACTGCCATCTTCCAGTACTGGGCCATAACCAATTAAGGCAAACAAGGCATCAAATTCAGCCTTATCCATTTTCGCTGCTGGTCCACCATGTTGCATACCCAGTACAAAACCTTTTAGTTCGCCCCAAAACTTATAGTATTGCATGGTTGCAGTTAACATTTCCTCAGCAGTTCCGCTGCCTTCGCCACCTTGAGCGTTGGTTCCAGTGCCATTGAGTATTCTTGTCATTTGACCATGAGTAAGACCCGCATAACGATGTGCTGCTTCGGCATTAACTTTTTCCCATGAAAGGGTAATGGTTTTAGCGTAAGCGACCAGTGTGGCGCGTTCTGCATCGGTCAGGTTGCGGGCATCACCACTGCTGTCTACAGCATTGGTAATCAGGGTGCGACCACCCAGCCACGCATCCATAATTTCGTCGACATAATTATATGGAGCGCCGCCAAAAGAGGCGACATCGCCTGCGGCTTCGCTGCTAAATAATGCGGCAAAGTTAGCTGGGCCAGATGAATACTCGGTGTAGAGAGAAACCTTACCATCATTGTTCCAATCTGCATTGGCAAACGCTGCTGCGTCACGACGTTGGTTAACGGCTCTGTTTTCATCACCAGATAATGTGCCGTAATTTGCTGCTGCACCAAAATAACCAAAGCCTTCATCCCATGAATGCTCTTTACCGCTATACCATGTGCCTGGCTTATCATTGTATGGGAGGACGTTGTCTTTAATGCCAGCAGTGGTGATGTATTCATCAAGATACTTATCAACTGCCTGGCTGAAGAACAGACCAGTGAGCTTGTATTTTAAGATTAACTGGCGATAGTCGAGACCCGTGGTCATGTCGGTGTAAGGTCTGGGGTTGACGGCAGCATTATCTAAGTTGGCTTGCGTTGATTTACCAAAATTAGCAATCCACAGATCAATAGTTTCTTGTGCGGTTTTGCCGCCAGGTACGCCCATGATAATGTCGAGAGTGGCAGCGCTCGCAGCAGGAGTGCCAGCCATCGGGTCGGCTAGCTGCTTATCACTTGCCATTTTGTCAATGAGTTTTCTGCCCGTGCCAAATTCATTATTTATGGTTTCTTTAATAATGAAGACGCCTTTAGTCGTTGGTGCGATGATAACCTCATCATCCAAAACGCCGTCGGTGTTGTGTATGAGTTGCGTTAGCCTAGCTGCGGCTGCGACACCTGTTGGCTGGTTTGGGCTAGACATAAAGGATTTAACGCCTTCGCGCATTACATGGCGTGCCATCTGTCCAGTATAAGCAACAGAGGTATTGCTTTCGTGTGTCGCGCCTTTTAATGTGATTGGGAAACCGGTGTAGATAGTAGGTTTATCGAATGTGGTAGCACCGCCGTTATCGTCGTTATCGCTGCCACAACCTGCTGTTAAAAACAGAGCCATGGTGATGGCGGCAACTAATGCCGTTTTTCTAGGGTTAAATATCATTTTTTTTCCTTTTAGATGTAGTTTGAGTATTATGTGTTCAGGTTGATGCGATAACTAACAAGCTTGCAAGTGCGCGCATTGACGGTAATTTGAACACGAATGATTAACGTTTGCAAGCCATATGAAGTTGCTATATAATTTGTGTTTGTTGTCTTAAAAGTGCAGCTCATAATATTCGGCGTGTCGTTCAAAATGCAGTTGCTGGTCGGTCAAATTAATCTTCTCAATATTTCCATATGAGTATTGAGTAACTAAAATCATGAGTAAATAATCAATGAATCAACCAATCACTAAATCAATAAAGAAAAATATCGCCGTCTTTTCGCACCCTGTAATGCGTCTGGGCGTAGTGGCACTGCTGGCAATTGGCAGTGCCTCCTGTGGTGGAGACGGAGACGGAGCGGGTGGTGGCGGTGGCATTACAAATTTCACCGAGCATGACCAGCTGATTGCCAATGCGGCGAATATAATGAATGCGAGTGCTATTCAATTAGCCGCAAGTACAGCGGCACTACAAACCAGCATCAATGCTTATTGTGCAGATGCAAGCAGTATCGCTGATCCCGCTAACCGCACTGCCGCTCAGGATGCATTTAAAGTAGCAATGAATGATGTTCAGCATTCAGTGATGCATGCAGACGTTGGTCCGAATAAGGATGCACTAGCGGGTATCCGGATAGCCTACTCTTGGCCGTTGACCAGTAGTTGCCGAGTGGATATCCGCTTGACTGATGGCCTGGCAACCGCTCAGCCTGTGTTGCCACCTGGCAATCCGATAAACAGACGTGGTCTGGATGCGCTGGAATACCTGTTATTTGTAGCGCCTGCCTCTGCTCACACATGTGACATTCCCACTACTGATCTTACGGCGTTTAATGCGCTGTCTACAGCAGACAAACAACTACGCCGCTGTGGTTACATGACGCAGGTTATTGCCGATGTGGTAACAACCTCATCCGGGCTGAAAACAGCATGGGCAGCACATGTGCCAGTAATGACAGCAGGCACGAGAGAAGCTGGAGATGTGCTTAATGAAGTAACCGATGCGATCTACTACTTAGCTGATGTAGGCAAGGAAGACAAGCTGGACCAGCCCATGGGACGTGGCGTAACAGTAGATGGTGGCGGCACACCAACCACGCCAAGCTGTGGTCTCGGTGTGGCTTGCCCGGTTGATGTTGAATCACCCAACGCAAAAATTTCATTTGACAACCTGCGCGCGAATACGGTGGCATTTCAGACTGTGTTTTTTGGTGGTGATGTTGCTGACAAGGCAACAAATGTCGGTTTTGATGACTGGATGGCAGCCGAAGATGGTAACCGTACTGCCGCCGATAAAATAGGCGCTGATATAGTAACACTGCTTGCCGAACTGGACGCACTTAAAACAGACACAGACTGTACCTCTTTGTATAACTCAGTCATTCAATGTTCAACGCAGTTAGCCGTCCTTTTTGATGGCTCGTTTCAGGATGTAACACGGGGACTCCGTGATACCATGTTGGAAACCTTGGGTTTG
>CAZMLD010000251.1:0-3788 GCA_964566975.1 uncultured Thiotrichaceae bacterium
TTCTCGGACAAGCTCCTAGAGGGTATTGCGTTTTTTTCTATTCGTCGTGCTTTCGTTAGACATTTCATTTTTTAAGCCGATGCAAAATTTGTTTCTTACGCTCTATCGCGTGTTTCCAGAGCCGGATTAGGGTATAATAATGTGCTTTTTTTAATACGCTAAAAGCGCCAAGCGGGGAATTATTATGCGAATAATCGAAGAAGCGTTAACCTTTGATGATGTTTTACTGGTTCCGGCGCATTCGGTGATGATGCCTAAAGACGTGTCATTGCAAACGAAGGTCACCCGAGATATAAACTTAAACATTCCGCTGATGTCCGCTGCGATGGACACCGTTACTGAATCACGCTTGGCTATTGCGCTGGCGCAGGAAGGCGGCCTTGGCATCGTGCATAAAAATTTAACCCCGGCCGAGCAGGCAGCGGAAGTAAACACCGTCAAGAAATACGAAAGCGGTGTCATTACTGAGCCAGTGACGGTTTCGCCAGAAATGACGGTGCGTGATGTAATGGCTTTACGTGAGCGTTATAGAATATCCGGCATGCCAGTGGTTAAAGATAACAACCTGGTCGGCCTGGTAACCAGCCGAGATGTGCGTTTTGAAACCGGGCTGGACAAACCAGTGACGGCGGTGATGACCCCCAGAGAGAAACTGGTGACGGTAAAAGAGGGGGCTTCTAAACAGGAAGTGCTAGCTTTGCTGCACGAACATCGTATTGAACGTGTGCTGGTGGTTAATGATAGCTTTCAGCTTCGTGGCATGGTCACGGTAAAAGATATTCAAAAATCAACCGACTTTCCAAATGCAGCCAAAGATGAAGCCGGACGTTTACGTGTTGGTGCAGCAGTTGGTACGGGTGCTGGCACCGAAGAACGCGTTGAAGCGCTGGTGGATGCCGGGGTTGATGTTATTGTGGTGGATACCGCACATGGGCATTCGCAGGCGGTGCTGGATCGAGTAGCCTGGGTGAAGAAAAATTATGACGTACAGATTATAGGTGGCAATATTGCCACTGGTGCGGCCGCCAAGGCACTGGTTGATGCTGGCGCAGATGGCGTTAAGGTGGGCATAGGTCCAGGTTCGATTTGCACCACACGTATTGTATCTGGTGTCGGCGTACCACAGATAACCGCCGTTGCCAATGTTGCTGCTGCGTTAGAAGGCACAGGCGTACCGTTGATAGCTGATGGCGGTATTCGCTATTCTGGTGATATGGCAAAGGCTATTGCTGCTGGCGGTTCCTGCATTATGGTGGGTGGCATGCTGGCAGGTACCGAAGAAGCACCGGGTGAGGTGATTTTATTTCAGGGTCGCTCTTATAAAGCGTACCGTGGCATGGGCTCTATTGGTGCCATGAAGAAGGGATCGAGTGATCGATATTTTCAGGATAATTCAGAAGGCAGCGAAAAACTGGTGCCTGAAGGTATTGAAGGCCGTGTCGCATTTAAAGGGCCAATGGGCGCCATCGTACACCAGATGATGGGTGGGCTGCGTTCCAGCATGGGTTATGTGGGTTGTAAAGATCTGGATGAAATGCGTAATAAAGCCGAGTTTGTTCGTATCTCTGGGGCGGGTATGTCTGAGTCACATGTACACGATGTAACCATTACCAAAGAAGCGCCTAATTACCGTTCTGCGTAACTCTGCAATGCAAAACCTTTGTTCTTACCATGGGCGTAAATGAAGGCAAGCTTTAATAGTGACTAAAAGCTTTTGTTTCTCATTCCTACGGGGCGCATGAGAAAGAGAAACAGTACGCTGAAATCGCATGTTGTTTTTTAATTTTCACACTGTAAATACACGACTATGCATGATATCCATTCCGACCGTATTCTCATTATCGACTTTGGTTCACAATACACCCAGCTTATCGCACGACGTGTGCGCGAAGCTGGGGTTTATAGTGAAGTTCACCATACCGGTATTAGCGCAGAAGAAATAAAAGCCTTTAAGCCCAGCGGTATCATTTTATCGGGTGGTCCGGATTCGGTGAATGCCGACGATACCCTAGTCGCGCCGCTTTATGTGTTTGAGGCAGGCATTCCTGTGCTGGGTATTTGTTACGGTATGCAAACCATGGCCGCACAGCTAGCTGGCAAGGTGACTGCTGCCAGCCATCATGAGTACGGTTCTGCCCAGGTTCGCGCCAGAAATCACAGTGCTTTACTAAAAGATATTGAAGACCATGTGACTGACGAAGGCTTTGGCTTGCTGGATGTATGGATGTCGCATGGTGATAAAGTTGACGAGCTGCCTGAGGGCTTTGTCTGTATCGCCAGCACCGATAATGCACCATTGGCGGGTATGGCCGATGAATCACGGCATTTTTACGGCTTGCAGTTTCATCCAGAAGTTACTCACACCAAACAGGGGCAGCGCATCATTGAACGTTTTGTGCATGGCATTTGTGGTTGCGCCTCTAACTGGACAGCAGGCAACATTATCAACGATAACATCGAGCGGGTTCGTCAGCAGGTGGGCAATGATGAAGTTATATTAGGTTTGTCGGGTGGTGTAGATAAATCTGTTCTACCTAAAATAAAAAAAAAAACGATTGGTGACCAGCTAACCTGTGTGTTTGTCGATAATGGCTTATTACGCCACCATGAAGGCGACCAGGTAATGGCAACCTTTGCCGAGAACATGGGCGTAAAAGTTATTCGAGTAGATGCCGAACAACGTTTTCTGGATGAGCTAAAAGGCGAGAGTGATCCCGAGAAAAAACGCAAGATCATCGGCCGGGTATTTATTGAAATATTTGAAGAAGAGTCAGATAAACTGCCTAATGCAAACTGGCTGGAGCAAGGCACGATTTATCCTGACGTGATTGAATCAGCGGGCAGCAAAAATTCGCAGCTGATTAAATCGCATCATAATGTTGGTGGTCTACCAGAAAATATGCAGCTGAAATTAGTAGAGCCATTGCGCGAGCTGTTTAAAGACGAAGTGCGTAAAATTGGGGTTGAGCTTGGACTGCCCTCAGACATGGTTCATCGTCACCCTTTTCCGGGGCCGGGTTTAGGCGTGCGTATTCTGGGCGAAGTGAAAAAAGAATATGCCGATCTGTTACGCCTTGCCGATCACATTTTTATTGAAGAACTATATAGAAATGACTTATACGATAAAGTCAGTCAGGCATTCACCGTGTTCATTCCGGTAAAATCGGTGGGCGTAATGGGTGATGGTCGCCGTTACGATTATGTGGTGGCACTTCGTGCAGTAGAAACTATCGACTTTATGACCGCACGCTGGGCGCACCTTCCTTATGATTTTCTGGGGCATGTGTCCACACGTATTATTAATGAAGTGGATGGTATCTCACGAGTCACCTACGACATCTCCGGCAAGCCACCAGCGACCATAGAATGGGAGTAGAGACGTTGCATGCAACGTCTCTACATGAAACATGCAACGTCTCTACGTAGGGTGTGGATACGATGACAGAATATTTATGGAAAAATATCAAAATAAATATCGAATAAAATCTGCAAGGTTAAAAGGATACGATTACGGCAATGCTGGTTTGTATTTCATAACAATTTGTACAGTAAATCGCGAACACCATTTTGGTGAAATAATTGAAGGAAAAATACAATTATCAAATATCGGCATTTTGGCAGATATTTTTTGGCATGAAATAAAAAATCATTCGAAAAATATTGAATTGCATCAATTTGTGGTAATGCCAAATCATATTCACGGAATTTTGGAAATTTTGGAAATTGTGGAAAATATTGGACATCTGCGTAGAGACGTTGCATGCAACGTCTCTACGCAGATGTCCAAT